>JAWOFA010000110.1:0-6945 GCA_046482505.1 Desulfuromonadaceae bacterium
ATAGATGCTATCAACTACTGCCGGGAGAACGATATACCGTTACTGGGGATTTGTTACGGTCTTCAGTTGATGACTGTAGAGTTCGCGCGCAACGTTTTAGGTCTTGACGCAGCTTCAGAGGAGTTCGATGAAGAGGCCTCTGATCCCGTGGTTAAAGAGATGAAGGAACAGAAAGAAGTAGAGGCTATGGGGGGAACAATGCGTCTTGGAGCCTACGAAGCCGATGTACACGGCTTTGTCAGGGAGATCTATGGCAGTGAAAATATAACTGAGAGGCATAGGCACAGGTACGAGGTTAATCCGGAGTACGAGGAAAGCCTTGAGGAGAACGGCTTCCAGATATCAGGCAGAAATCCTGATCTCGGCCTGGCAGAGTTCGTCGAGCTTCCTGAAAACGATTTCTTCGTCGGGACACAGGCCCATCCGGAGTTCACATCCAGATTTGAAACTCCTAATCCACTGTACCTCGAGTTCCTCAGATCCTGCGTATGACAGTCTATAGTCCTGCAGAAGACAGTTATCTACTGGCATCAGCACTTCCTGAAGATCTTCAGGGCCTGAAATGTCTTGAGATCGGGACGGGCTCAGGATTCATAGCTGAGAAGATGCTGGAGAAAGGAGCTGAAAAAGTAACTGCAGTAGACATCAATCCAGAGGCCGTTAAACAGGCCTCTCAACGCCTGAAAGATTTTGAAAACGCAGAAGTCTTCCAGAGCGATATGTTCCAGGAAATCGAGAACTCCTTTGATCTGATAGTTTTCAATCCCCCGTATCTTCCCGGAGAGGCCTCTGAAGTAGGAGATGAGGAGATATGGAGTGGTGGGGAGAAAGGTACTGAAGTAACTGGGAAATTCACGCTTCCGTATCCAGGTGCTCCTCAAGGCGGCGCAGCGCTATCCTCTGCGTCAGATATTGGAGCGGGTGCCCGAGTTCCAGGCGGCGCTCCCGGCGCAGGTGAGTTTGATGGTGGATGTTGATCCGCTGGATATGATGTAGTTGATGCAGGATTGGGTAGGGTAGCAATTAAAACGATGAAGAGAGAAATTATGCAACCAAATACGATTAAATCCTCCCATTGGGCCGTCCCCTGTGTTGCATGTATGCTGGCACTTGGGCTGATCTTAAGCGGTGGCTGTGCTCCAACGCCAGCGCCCGAGGTGGTGGAGGATGCTCCGGTGGCATTTGAGAGCGACTGGGATCAGATCCCCGGATGGGAGGAGGATCAGCATGCCGCTGCACTGGAGGCGTTTCAGCGCAGCTGTAGTGCGCTGAAGTACCAGGAAGACTGGGTAGAGGTGTGCACGCGTGCGGTTGCGGTTGCGCTCACGGATGATCCGGATGCCATCCGTACCTTTTTCGAGCAACATTTTACTCCCTGGCAGCTCCAGAACGCTGATGGGAGCAGGGAAGGGACTGTCACCGGCTACTACGTTCCCGATATCGACGCGCGCCGGACGCCCGACACCGACTATCGCTACCCCATCTATTCCCGCCCCGAGGATATGCTCGTAATTGATCTGTCCTCGGTATACCCGGAACTGGGGAAATACCGCCTGCGCGGGCGTGTCGAGGATGGGCGTATAGTGCCCTATTGGGATCGTGCCGCGATTGAGGCGGACCCGAAACGTATGGACGCGGATCCACTGTTCTGGGTGCGCGATCCGGTGGAGTTGTTTTTCCTCCATATCCAGGGGTCCGGACGTGTTAATCTTGCGGATGGGAGCAAAGTGATGATCAACTACGCGGATCAGAACGGGCACCCGTATCGTTCCATCGGCAAGCTTTTGCTCGAACGCAGTGAAATGACCCTCGATCAGATGTCGATGCAGAATATCGCACGCTGGGGGGAGGAAAATCCGCATAAGATTGATACACTCCTCAACGAAAACCCGAGCTATGTGTTTTTTACTCCCCAGGCTATGGATGAGCCCACGCCACCCGGAGCCCAGGGGGTGCCATTGAGTCCGCGGCGGAGTCTCGCGGTAGATCGCAGCCATGTTCCGCTGGGGGCGCCGGTGTTTATTGCTACACGGTGGCCGCGGGCGGATAAGCCTCTGCAGCGCCTCATGGTGGCGCAGGATACCGGCGGCGCTATCAAGGGACGGGTGCGGGGTGACTTTTTCTGGGGAGTTGGCGATGATGCCGGCTGGCATGCCGGAGCTATGAAGTACCCCGGACGCATGTGGATGCTGCTCCCCAGGGGGATGACCCCGGCACAGATCTAGACTGTTTCACCCGGATGGAAGGTTTTAAAATGTCAAACGATATGCCCGAAAAGATGCCGGTATTTGAGGCCGCAGAAGTAGAGCGCCGCCTGCTTAATGATGCCGAGCTGGTAAAGATGGTTCTGCATGCCTTCATGGAAGACCTTCCCCGGCAGATTGAGCACCTTAAAGAGGTGTGCGCACAGAGTGATACTGATGCCATTGAACGCCAGGCCCACAGTATCAAGGGAGCATGCGCCAATGTTGGTGCTTTGTACACGCGCGACCTGGCGCGGAATATCGAAAAAGCAGCGCGCAGCGCCAGTCCGGATCAATTAGCAATGATGGTTGATGCACTTGAAGCTACGCAGGAGCCACTGTATACTGCGCTGCAGGATTATCTGGCGAGTACTTAACAAAGGGGTGCAGACCGCATGAGGCTTATATGCTGGCCTGGATCCAAATACGGAAAATTCCACCGCACATACTACAGAACCATAAAAAGGGAGAGCCATGCGAATACTGATAGCAGAAGATGAATTGACCAGCAGGCTGATAATGCAGAAAATTCTGCAGGATTTCGGCTCCACCAGTACGGTCGTAAATGGTGAGGAGGCCGTAATTGCAGCGCAGATGGCCCTTGAGGATGGTACCCCATACGAGCTGATATGTCTCGATGTGATGATGCCCGAGCTTGATGGTCTTGAGGCGCTGCGCCGCATTCGTGCCCTGGAGGAGGAGCGCGGCATCACCTCCAGCCGCGGCGCAAAGATGATGATGGTCAGCGCGCTGGATGACCCCAAAAATATCGTTGCCGCATTCAAGGGTCTATGCGATGCCTACGTGGTAAAGCCTGTAGATAAGACGGAAATGCTCAAGAAACTCCACGAGATCGGCTGTACTCCGACCCGGCAACAAAGGTAGGGAGATAGATAGCAGGGGCACGGCATGCCGTGCCCCTGATTGTTTACAGATCCGCGATTTTGAGCACGATCTTGCCGAAGTGCTTATCATCTTCCATCATCTGATGCGCTTCTACAACCTCGTCCATGTTGAATTCGCGCTCAATCATGGGAACAATGGTGCGATCGGCGAATTTCGGCAGCGCGCGACGGGTGAATTCGGCGATTATCTCCCCTTTTTCATCCACCGGGCGCGAGCGCAGCACCGAGCCGATAATCTGCTGGCGTTTAACCATCATCAGCGCCAGGTTCAATTCTGCTTTAATACCGCTGATAATCCCGATTACGATGAGCTTGCCCTTGTATCCCAGGGATTTCATGTTGGGACCCAGATATTTGGCGCCCACATGGTCGAGGATGACGTTAACCCCCTTCTTCTGCGTAAACTCCTTAACCACATCGGTAAAGTCCGGGGTTTTGGTGTAGTCAATTACCAGATCAACCCCGAGCTCCTTTACACGCTCGAGCTTTTCCGTGCTCGCAGTGACAATAAGCTTCGTGTCCTTGGTCAGCGCCCTCGTAAGCTGGATGCCGGCGGTGTTAACCCCGCCGCCTCCGCCGTGAAGGATCGCGGTCTCACCATCCTGGAATTCGCCAAGCATGAACACATTCAAAAACGCAGTGATATAACTCTCGCACACACATGCAGCTTCGGAAAAACTCATACTCTCCGGAATCGGCATAACGTGGTAGGCATATGCCACGGCGTACTCGGCATAGCCACCGCCGCCCACAAGCGCCATAACCCGATCACCGGGTTCCCAGTCTCTCACCTCAGAACCCACCTCATCTATAATCCCGGCCACTTCAAGGCCGAGGATCTCAGAATCACCCGGAGGGGGTGGATAGTTACCTGCACGCTGAACCAGGTCGGGGCGGTTGACACTTGTAGCGGCTACCTTTATCAGGACTTCGTTAGCTTTGGGGGAGGGCTTGTCGATCTCGCCCACCGACAGCACTTCCGTGCCGCCGAATCCATCCATTAATACGGCTTTCATGTAATAAACCTCCTGTCGTTGAATGCAAAAAAAGGTGTAACTGCATAAAACTGCAGATATCGTAACAAAAAACAGCTGCAGAAATAGAACGCTGTGTCAATTATAGGGAAGATCCCCTGTTATGCAACCCCTTTTGGAGCTTTACACCTTAAACATATATCCCTTGCCGCGTACGGTGGTAAAATGGCGCGGGTGAGCAGGGTCCTGTTCAAAATACTTGCGCAGACGCACAATGAAGTTATCCAGGGTGCGGGTTTCGGTGTTTGGCGCCATTCCCCACACGGCCTGGAGCAGGAATGCACGTGACAGAACCTCTCCCTGATGCTTGATAAAGAGACGCAGCATCCGCAGTTCGAGTTCGGTGAGGACAAAAGTGGTGGATGAATCAGTGGCCTCACCGTTAAGGAGATTGATATTCCACTGATCGATTTTAAATGATTCGTCAGCCGGTCTGGTACAATACCACTCCGCGCGGCGCAACATGCCGTTAACCCGCAGAAGGAGTTCCGAGAGATTGAAGGGTTTGGTCAGGTAATCATCTGCGCCACTGCTCAGACCGTCCACCTTGTCCTGTTCGCGCCCCATGGCGGTAAGCATCAACACCGGGAGCTGGCGATCCAGCGCACGTATCTGCGTGCACACCTCCAGCCCATCCGCAGAGTCAGGGAGCATCCGATCGAGAATCACCAGGTCAAAATGGTGCAGGTGCAGCTGTTCCAGCGCATCCTTGGCATTCTCCACATGTACCACCGTGTAGTTCTCCCGTTCCAGGTTGAAAAGAATACCCCGCGCGATGTGTTTTTCATCTTCTACTAGCAAAATGCGCTTATCTGCCATCCTTAACTGTCCTTATGTTTTTCAAGCACCGGGAGCCTGATGGAAACGCAGCAGCCCCGGTCGCGCCCGGCGCTGTCGAGGCTGATCTTGCCTTTGTGACGTTTAACCAGGGCTTTAACGATAAAGAGCCCGAGGCCGGTCCCCTTCACGTTGTATTCACCCTGGGTACGGCGGTAGAACATGCGGAATACCCTGCCCTGCTCCTCAGCCGGGATTCCGCGCCCCTGGTCGCACACTTGTATAACCGCAAAATTGTCTTCTCTGTGCACGCTAACATGTATCTGTGCGGGTGGGTTAGAGTATTTGAGCGAGTTCTCCAGCAGATTACGCAACACAATACTGAAGGTTTCCGGGTCGAGACGCACATGAATGCCCGGATCTATACTGGAGCTTAGCTCCAATGCTCCCTGCTGCTGTTTTCTCCACATCTGCAGGTAGTCAGTGACAAATTCCGACAGATTGCATGGACGCAACGCAAGGCGCCACTTGCTCTGTTCCAGGCGGTTGGCGGTGAGCATTTTGGAGATGAGCTCATCCAGGCGTCGGGTATCGCTGATCATGGTGTTGACAAACTCATCCAGTTGTTCCTCTGAAGGGTGGTGGCGCTGGATGGTCTCCAGATGCAGTTGGAGTGATGCCACCGGCGATTTCAACTCATGCGTTACCTGGGAGATGAAATAGCGTTGCTCACGATTAAGCGCGAGTTGACGCCGCCAGTAGAGGAAAATGACGTAAACCCCAACCAGAATAACGAGCAACAGTAGGAGCCCTTCAATAAGAATGATCCAGTCGACCCCGGGACTTAAGAGCTCGGGCCCGTATTCCTCCGTGGCGGAACGAAAATTGTGATGACTCCCGAGAAACCAGTATATCCAGAAAACCACTACTGCGATCCAGCAGCATTGAATCGCAATGAATGCTAACAGAGGGCTGAGAGCCGGTTTTTGTAACTTCATCAGAATCTCCCGTGGTGATTTGCGGACAATTTTACGTTCGTTGCATCGTGAACCCGGGCGCACACATGGGTGCGCCCCTACGGCGGATGATGCGGTTGCCTTTATCGTCGCGTGTAACTTTTACATAACTATTACATCTACGGCTTGCATCTTTTGTTACCATTCCGGACATAAGAGTAGATGGACAAAGTGACAGCGTCAGCAAAATAGAATGAGAGCCTCTTGCAAAAAGCCGAAAATCCAGTGCCCGTCATTCCCGCGTAGGCGGGAATCCAGAAGATCTCAGGTCTGACCCAAAACCTGGATCCCCGTTTTCACGAGGATGACGACTTTTGCAAGAGCCTCATGATTCAGCAAATATATGCCCAGGGAGGTATGAAGTTATGATGCCATTGACAATAGGAAAATACCAGATCCCCTATCCCCTTATCCAGGGGGGTATGGGAGTGCGTGTGTCTGCCGCCAATCTGGCAGGGAATGTGGCACTCTGCGGTGGTGTGGGCCTCGTGGCTACAGCGGGTCTGGCCCTTAACAGCAGCCACTATACAGGGAAAAACTATTTTAAGGCCGATACCGAAGCGCTCAAGGACGAACTGCGCAAGGCGTACGAGATTGCACCGGATGGAGTTATCGGGACCAACTGCATGGTAGCGGTGAGTAACTACGAGGATATCGTGCGCGCCAGCTGTGAAGGGGGCGCAAAGATTATCGTCTCCGGTGCCGGTCTCCCCATGAATCTGCCTCAGCTCACTGCCGACTATCCCGACGTGGCCCTGGTGCCCATTGTGTCCTCGCGCAAAGCCGCCGAGCTGATTGCACGCAAGTGGCACAAAAACTTCCAGCGCCTCCCCGATGCGGTAGTGGTGGAAGACCCCGATACCGCGGGCGGTCACCTGGGCGAAAAAATTGAAAACATCGGCTCCGGCGATTACGACCAGTATGCCACAGTGCGCGCAGTGAAGGAGTATTTCCACGAAAAGTGGGACGC
>JAWOFA010000145.1:0-16951 GCA_046482505.1 Desulfuromonadaceae bacterium
GCGACAACTGTACGAGCGCGTTTTTGAAAGTGTCGGTAGTATTTATCTCGGCGTCCAGATTAATGCGCCGGACATACTCTTCCGCATTATCACCCTTCATTACAGCCACCCGTTTGTCGCTTAGGTCAGCGATGGAGTTGATGTCTTGTCGATCAGTGCGGACTACAATGCTGCCGTGCATTGTCATATAGGGGAAGGTGAAGTCAAATTGTTCTTCGCGTTCGGGGGTGCGCCCAACCAGGGGGAGAACATCCAGTTTTCCGGTGGCAAGATCTCTTTTGGTTTGGCTCCAGTTATTTATTTTAAAAGAGACGCTGTAGCCCATCTTATCCAGTGCGGCGCGTAGAAGTTCAACAGAGAAGCCATCGGCATCGTTGTCTGAATCGACGATACAGAATGGCGGATAGGAAGGTTCGGAGCCGGCAACTACATGCTTGGTCTGTTTTGCAGATGGGGAATTGTCGGGATTCGTATTATCCGCAGCGCAAACCTCTGTGGTCAAAAGGGCGGGGAGGATTATTGCGTGTATGATAAACAGGGCAAATAAAGCAGGGATCGACCTTGAGCTTTCTTTTATTGTGCGTAAGGGCCTTTTGAGAGGATTCATACAGTTGTCCCCATCTTCAGCACGGCGAAAAAATTTCGCCGCATGCTATGTAAGCAAGTCGAAACTATGCAATTTTTATTTAATCCATCATTAAGTTATGAGCCCGGGCTGCACGGCTCCTGACACCTCTGAGGTGAACAGTTACAGCAAATCAGGCCCTTGAGTTGACGGGTGCATGTCCCTGGCCGTGCAATCTTTTTACCCGAACAGCGTAATGTGTTCAACCAGTTGTACTGAACATAACCGACAATAGGAATGTTACAAAAGTCTTGCGGAAATACAAGGTCAAAGGGGCATGGTTTTAAATTATTCCACTCTAACGCATTGGGTTGCGGGTTTATCTATCATGGTTTTTTGTAAATAGTGTTCAATGCTTGGTATAATAGTGCCTGTCCGGCAATATATGTAAAGAGGGAAAATCTATTTATGGGAACTCTGTCCGCTGCACTTAAATAATATGATGTCGCAAAAACTCGAAACCGATTTTCTCCTGCTCCAGGCGGATATTCTCCCCCCAGTGGTGGGTGCGCAGTTGGATGTACAGTTCTGCTTCATCGGGGTTGAGACGGGTAAGTTCTCTGTTTTCCGGTTGTGCTTCTTTGCCCCAGAATGCCTGGTGAGCGAGCAGGGTATCGCTATCCATTAGAAATGAAATGGTATGAGGCAAAATATTACGCACCTGGTTGAGAATCGCAAACCCGTGGGTGTCGATGTCCCCCCAGTAGTAGATGATTTTATGCTGCAGCCAGCGCGCTTCAGCAAGGTTGGCAAAGCCGTAGCCTGCACCAAAAATCACCATGGACCCCGCACTTGGAGGAAATGCAAGAAAATTGATCTCATTCTCGGTGATAAACACCCTTTCCACCGGGATGTCCAGATCCGCAAAATCTTCCCGGGTCAGGGTGATATCCTGCGCCGCAGCGCCCGGCACCAGCTGGATATCCGAGTCCAGAATCCTGAAACGCACGCGCATCGGTTTATCCCTGAAACCGTAACGGCGGCAGAAACCGTTTATGCCTCTGTGGCTTTCATCTATGCACCATGCAGGCAGAACAAGGTCAAAGAGTTCCGCCAATACACCGCGGTGTTGTTCAATAAATTTGCTGTGCACTCCGGGCAGATCGATCTGGCGCAGGTAGATGTCAGGGCGCGGGTGTGTCTTCATCCAGGCGACAATGTGGAGCAGGGCGTCCCAGTCGCCTTCAAGTTCGAGGGTCTGCAGGGGGCGTTTTTTTAGCCATGGGAGCAGGGCGGGTTCGTGCGCCTGTATGTGTTCCGCCAGCGCGGCAAAGGTTTGCGCCGTCTGCTGTTTGCCGATAAAGCGCAGGGCGGCGTCTGTGCTGTCAATCCAGACTCGCGCCGGAACTTCGTTGCTCCCCAGTACACGGTGGTTGAGGGTGCGCCACTCGATGCGGTAGGGGGCATTGTGTCTGGATAGACGCGTAATCCAGGCGCGCACTTCGCTGTAGTGGGTGCTCAGTTCGGCTGATTTGGGGGTTTTGAGGTTCAGGCGGCGCGGGAAGAGTTCTTCACCGCCGCACAGTGATGCCAGGATCAGACCGCGATCCCAGAGCCGCATTACCTGGGTGCGCAGCTCCTCCGGGGTGGTCCACTTCATTCCTCGAACCTCTGTTTGCGGGCGCGATATTCTTCGATACTCAGGTTGCGCAGTACCGAGGCCTGTCCGTCCTCGTTGTGCACAAATCCGACGCTCGAGACAAAGGGCTCAATGATGTGGATTTTTTGCAGCGGGGTGATGATGAGGAGCTGAAGATTGAGCTGGGCAAAGAGCTTGAGGCCGTATTGTGCTGATTCATCCGAGCCGCGCCCGAACGCCTCGTCGATCACAACAAAGCGGAATGAACGCGAACGCACCGCGCCCCACTCAAGCCCGAACTGATATGCCAGGCTCGCGGCGAGGACGGTGTAGGCGAGTTTTTCCTTCTGCCCGCCCGATTTACCCCCGGAATCGGCATAGTGTTCGTATTCGCTGTCATCCTCGCGCCAGCGTTCACTCGCGGCAAAGGCGAACCAGTTGCGCACATCGGTGACCTTGGCGCTCCAGCGCTTGTCCTGTTCGGTCTGACCTTCGCGTCCGCGAAAGCGCTCGATAATGCGTCTTACCTGGAGAAACTTCTCCTCAGAGTACTGCTCATCCTCTGTGGCACTCAGGGTTCCGGAAGTACAGGCGCGCAGCTCGGTCTGGAAATCGCGGATATCCACATCCGGGGCGGGCTGCGCTTCAAGAACGATGTAGCGCCCCGGATTGTAGTCGATCTGAATCAGGGATTCGTTGATGCGCGCAATGCGCTCCTTGATGGTTTCGCGCTCGCGATTGAGCTGTGACTGGAAATTGGCCACTTCACGGATGGTGTTTTCGTTGAGAAGTTCCTTGAAGCGTGCCTCAAAGCGGGGCAGGTCATCGGCCTGCAGCTGCTCCAGCATCTCCTGATAGTCATGCCCAGAATCTACCGACACATCCACCTCCTGAGTTTCGAGGGGGTAGTCGGTACGGTAGCAGCGCATGGCATCGAGGATTTTATCGCGCAGATATGCGAGAGAGCGGTTTTTGTTGTTGATCCGGGTCTGGAGCCACTCGCGCATTTCGCGTTCACGTTTTTCACACCCCTCCAGGGTGAGCTTCTGATTTTCAAGGGCTTCGGCGTACAGATCAGGAAGCTGAGGGAAATGTTCCTGCTGCAGGGTGCTGGCTTCCTCATATACACTCAGAGCCTCCTGGCGCTGCTGGTGTGCGTCGGCGATTTTCTGCTGGGTTCTGGCCTCATCCGCATATGCCTGACGTAGCTCCGCATCGGTTTTGATCAGGCTTTGCTCCACCTCGCGCAGTTGCTCGCCCAGGGTGTGGAGCACGTCAGAGGCCTGCTCCAGATGTTGCTTCTCCTCTTCCAGACGCGTTATTTCGAGCGCCAGGGGGCGCCAGTTCAGCTCTGAGAAGTCGGGATATTCATCCAGTTTGGAGAGTATTTCCAGGCGCTGCTTGAGGGTGCTCTGCTTCTGTTGCAGGGTGGCTAAGCGCTTTCCCACCTGCGCCATTTCGTCCTGCAGTTTGCGCGCATTGTCCTCCAGGGCGGCGATCTTTGCGGCGTTGCTCCAGCCGAGTACATAGCGGCTGCGGTCATTGATGCGGTGCCGGTGATCCTTTTCGTGGCGCTCCCCCGGGGCCTTGATCTGCCCGCCGCGGGTTATCCCTTTGGTCTCGCGCCTGAACTCTTCGGCGCTGGTGCAGCAGGCCACGTCAAAGCGGCGTGCAACTTCACGCTCGAGCCAGGGATAAAAGGGGGAATCGGGCTTGATCCGGAGTTTACGTGCGAGGGAGTTCTCTTTGAGTTCCGTCACCTGAGTAGAGCGCGATTCGCGCACCCGAAAGTACACCAGGCGGGCGCCCAGGTGGGTTTTATCCACCCAGGCGGCAACCCGGGCGTAGAGCTCGTCCGGTACCAGAAGCGAGAGGCCGAAGTTGTGCAGCATGCGTTCGATAGCACCTTCCCAGTCGCGTTCTTCCTCCGCCACCTGCAGCAGTTCGCCCGCAAAGGGCATCTGCTCTTCATCCACATCCAGCGCTTCACACATGGCGCGGCGCATGCTGACCTGAGTGCGCCCGATGTTGCTCCGTCTTGATTTAAGGCTCTTGATATCCGCGTCCAGCTGCTCGTGCTCGGTGCGCAACGCGGCAAAGGTGACGCTCTCCTCGTTAATCTCGTTCTGCAGGCGGGTTTCCTCTTCGCGCGTATGTTCGCGCAGCTTTTCACACTCTCGGCGCTGGCTTAGAAATGTGTCTCCATCCTCAGGCGGGTGCAGTTCAAGCTCTTCAAGGAGTTCCGCATGGCGCTGTGCTTTGTGGCGGTTATGCTGGAGCTGCTCTTCCTTGCGCTTTATCTCTTCCTGTAGTTGTTCGATGCGGTCGCCGCCCTGTTCCGCAATGGTGCGGCGCAGTTCACGCTCGCGCACCTGTTCCTCGCGGCGCTGCTCCTCCATGTTTTGGATGCGTGTCTGCTGGCGCTGTTGTTCGGTGGCGAGATTGTCGAGGCGCGTATCGAGGAGTTCGAGCTTGCACCCAGCAAACCAGGGCGTTAGAGCATCGCGGCAGTTGCACAGAGTTGCAACCTCCTGTTCCTGCGAGCTGTGGCGTTGCCAGTCCGCCACCATGGGGGTGAGCATCTCCACCTGGCGTTTGGCCTTCAGCACTGCCTCATGGGCGCGGTTGAGATCGTCAAAGTGGCCTATCAGCGCTTGAATGCGCGGTTCCACATCAAAGGGTTCGAGCATGTGGTTGCGCACAAAATCGGTGAGATTACCCACGGATTTGAGGGATACGGTCTGCAGAAACAGATCCAGAGCCTGCTCATTGTTGATGCCGAAGCGGCGCCGAAACCAGGCCCCGTACGGAGGAAAGCTGTCGAAGATATCCACCCCGTCGTTACGCAGACGCTTGCGCAGCTGATTGATATCGGTGCCGAAACGGGAGAAATCGGCGCTGATGCTTAACTCGCGTTCCGCTGCGGCATAAAAGCGCGCCGGCTGCCCCTTGGTATCCTTCATCCAGAATACCTGCGCCAGGGTCACGGTTTTTTCATAGCCTTCGTTGTGGAACACCCCCAGGATGACCGAGTAGCTGTTGTGCTCCCGCAGGGCCACGGGCTTCACGCTTCCCAGGGTGTCCTGCCGTTCAGATTTGTAGTATCCGAGTACATATGAGCGCAGGGAGCGTTCGCGCGCATCCGCACCTGCCGCCTTGTTGTAGGATATGCGCTGGCTCGGGGCGAGGAGGGTGGTTATCGCATCCACCAGGGTGGATTTGCCCGAGCCGATATCCCCGGTGAGCAGGGCGTTCTTCCCCTCCAGATCCAGGGTCCAGATGCGTGAGTCGAAGGTCCCCCAATTAAGGACTTCGAGGCGCGCGAGGCGGAACCCGGCAAGGCTGTCATCATCCATGAACTCCAGCTCCATATTCTCATGCATGCGCGTCACCGTCGCCTTTCGAATTGGGGTCGAGTTCCTGCTGATATTCGGCGAGGCGGCGATCAAACTCCGAGAGCCACTGTGCATCCACAAAGGCCTTGATGATGCGGCGCACTTCAAACATGTGTTTCTGCCCGCGCAGCTTACGCATGAATCCGAGCTCAATCACCTTGTTGATGTGGGTATCCACCTGGTCGATAAAGCGGCTCTCGTTGCTTCCGGCAGGGAGGAAAACACGTAGCATATCCACAATATCGTCGCGGCTCAGGATCAGGCGGGTTTCGGCGCCGCTGGAATCAGTCTCAGCGAGTTTCTTGCGCAACAGGGCGAGCAGCAGGCTGACCGGAAACGAGAGCTGGCGCCGGGGTACGAGGCGGGGGAGGCTGCGCCCCTGCTCTTCAGGTTCCTCGGCACGGGAGCGCAGGAATGCATAGCCCTCAGCCTCGTCGAGCATCAGTTCGAGCCCGAGGACGCTTACATAGTCGCGCACCCGGATCTGCAGATTGAGGAGGCTGTGCCATAGCTCAGGATGTTCATCCTGATAGAGCACCCCTTTGAACAGGGAGATAACCACTCTGGACAGAGCGCTGTCGGTGGACGTTGTATCTACTGTATTGGCATCAGATGTTGATTGGTGTTCCATCAGGTGTTCCTTAAAAATACGACACGGGGGATGTGTGCACGCCGCATATTGCCTTCCGGGGTGCGCCATTCGACCAGATCGGTGCAGGTTTCGTCAACCACGGTTTCGCGCCATTCCGCTCCGATCTGCAGATACGCCACCAGTTCTGCGAGGCCGTGCTCCAGGGGATAGCTGGCACAGACCTGCGCCAGGGTGATGCGGGGATGCTCCTGCAGAGCACGGCGCAGATTGCTCCTGAGCTGGGCGCGATCCACAATGACCTGGGAAAACAGCACCTCGGTGTCGATATCCGCCTCTCCCTCTTCGAGGTGGATATCCTCAATTACCGGTTTGAACGGGGGCGTATACAGGGGGCGCTCAAACGCAAGTTCGATGCGCGGGTTATTCTCATCCAGTTCCATGAAGGTGCCGCGCGGGATGCTGTCGCGCACGCTGAGGGCGCGTCCCTCAATTTCATGGAGGAGGTCCATGATGCGCCGGTTTTCGAGCCAGACCTGATCATCGAGGAAGCGCCGCAGTTGCTGTGAGAGGCGCGCCACGGTGCGCTGCGTGTGCTCTCCTGCCTCGAGCCAGTCGTAGTGTACCCGGTGCAGGCGCGCATCGGGGTGCATCTGGGCGATGGGTTCGAGGTTGAGAACCTGCTCGAGTTGTTCACTCAGTTCCTCCTGGCGCCGGGTCGACATGAGAAAGTCCCAGAAGGCGCGAAAGCTCTTGCCCTGGTCGGAGTCGGCAATGGCGTCGCGCTCACCCATGATCTCTTCGAGCAGGGCGCCTTTGTTCCCTTCCCACAGGGTTATGCGTTCGCGCACATTGCGGTCCAGATTGCGGAAGTTGTGCTCTACCTCGCGGAAGTCTCCCAGCAGTTCACGCGCAAGCTGGAGAAACTGCTGGAACCTGTCCCGCAGCGCTGTATCATCCAGCAGGGGGATTTCTCCTCCATCGATGCGCGCTATTTCGACGTCGATTTCCGCGCGGCGCTTCTGCAGCTCTTCTATGCGCGTCTGCGGGTCGGTTTCACTCCCTTCGCACATCTGGCGCAGGAGATCAAACAGGGTCATGAGGCGTGATTCGGTGCCCACGAAGGTGCGTTCGTTGAGGCTCTCCACCCAGGAGATCGCTTTTTCCGTCGCCGGGGTGAGATCGAAGTGGGGTTCATCCGAATCGGGGGGATAGAATTTGCGCAGCCACCCCTTGGCATTATCCGCCCATTCGTTGAGGTATTCACGCGCCGGGCGTGGAAAACTCTCCTCGCCATGTAGTTGGCGCAGGGAAAAGAGTTCATCCTCCAGCGCTTCCACCAACTCGGCCTGTGGCATGCTGCGCACATTGGGGGTGATGAAAACCCGCTGCAGAAAGCTGGTCACAAGCGCGGCATGATCCGAGCGCAGCAGGCGCCAGGCCGGATTGTTATGGCGCAGATATTCGAGGGTGGTGTAGTCAAGGGGCATATGGAGTCAGGTGGTGCACGTAGGTGTTGAGTATCTCAGAAACAACGGATTCCTGCCAATAATAGATGCGGGCGGTAATTGTAACTATTCCACCCCCAGAATCCAACCCTCAACTTGAGCCATGGCGCTTTGATAGGGATTCAGGCGCGGGTGGAAGAAGTTCTCCAAGGTTTGATTTAAATCGCATTGTTGGAGCCACAGGGCGGTCACAAAGGCGTCATGCTGATCGGGGGTGCGTTCTTCGCGGGGATGGTCTTTATTCCACAGGGAGGGATATATTTCGGCAATAGCATGTTTTTCGCGCGGAATATCCCAGCCATCGAAGGGCCAGAAATGCAGACGGGGTTCCAACTCCCGGCGCAGGTAGTGCAACCACGGGAGCCCGGCATGGGTGGATTTGGCCACCTGCCCCGGAACATCGAAGTGAAACACCGATTTAGCGCCGACGTGCTCCTCGCATTCGCGCCGCCAGCGGGCATTGCCGCTGCGTGCGGCGCCGTTGCCACAGCTGCCGTGGCGCACAAAATCCACATAGGTATGTTTTTCTGCAGTGGGCCAGTGGGCACAGAAGTCATCCAGAAAGATATCCCAGTCGGGCTCCAGATGATGGGTCTCGAAATAGCGCATCGGAAAGGAAAAGGCGTGATCAATCCCCACCAGGGTGGGAACATCATCCTTAAAACACTCGACAAGCCAGTGGGCAAGCTCCTTGCGCGACCAGTATCTGGATCCTCTTTTAGATCCAGCAGCTGAATTGCTGACCTCTGTGGGGTTGCTGTCGAATTCAACTTCATATACGCGAATACCGCGGAGGTTATCTTGCGGGGTCTGAGCACCGGAGTAATCGATGCCGATGTAGCGATTGAATATTGGTGTTTTCATGGGGCGTTTCCCTCTGGTGCGTTACGCTATTTGAACTCAAATCAGAGCGGGGCATGGTTAAGGTAGGAGAGCGCGGGGTTGATATCAAAAATGAGCGCATTAATATGGCTTACGCCGAACTCTTTGAGTCTGGCGCGATGTTTGTCCAGATATGCGCGCGCATCCTCTTCGGTTTCAAACAGATAGATCCCTCCAGCCATGTTCTGCTCCTGATCCTCTGTCCATATCTTCCATATAAACCCGGGTTCTTCATTTATGCTCAGAGCAAGTTCACGTAGTGCATCCGCCATTTTATCGCCGAATGGCCCGGGAAAAGGGAAGTCTATCTGCAGCAATTTTGGCATATCGGTCCCTCCTCGGTGCGTTGTGCAATCTTCCGGATTGTATTTTGCGTTATCCCTTTTATTTTCCTGCCGCAATTGTAGCACAGTTGCGTGCCACTCTGCTGTGCACTTTTGTCGGATTCAGAAATCCTTGACACAGACTCTTTATTTGGTTATTTAACCATATAAACAAATACGAGGTGACCACAATGAATGAAAAAGAGAGGCAGCTCTATGCTGCCAAAGCTGCAGTATTAAAGGCTCTTGCGCACCCGACCCGCTTGTGGATGGCTGAACAGCTGGCACAGGGTGAGCGTTGTGTATGTGAGTTTGTGGATGAAATCGGAGCAGATTTTTCTACTGTATCCAAGCATTTAAGTGTTTTGAAGCAAAACGGTATTGTCGAAGATGAAAAGCGTGGCAAACAGGTGTATTACCGCTTGAAGGTTCCTTGTGTACTCCAGTTTATGGGGTGTGTCGAGGCGGTTATCGAAGCACAAATTAAATCTCGATCGGCGCTGTTTGATTGAATAATTTAAAACACAGTACTTACCAACACGATTCTAAAGGAGAAAATCATGAAAATTCAGATTCTGGGTACCGGATGCGCGAAATGTACCAAACTTGCAGAAGCTGCCGAAGCCGCAGCGCAGGAACTAAATCTTGACTATGAGCTGGAAAAGGTCAGCGACATCAATGATATTATGGCTATGGGGGTGATGATGACCCCGGCTCTTGCCATTGACGGCACAGTAAAAGTGAGCGGCAAGGCGCCAGGGAAAGATGAGTTGAAAGCAATATTCCAGGGATAGGGTATATTTATGCGCGAAAAGCTGAAGTTACTATTTCTATGTACCGGGAATTCCTGCCGCAGCCAGATGGCTGAAGGGTGGGCACGCCACCTCAAAGGGGATTTTGTCGAGGTATATTCCGCCGGTATTGAAACCCATGGCCTGAATCTCTCTGCCGTAGAGGTGATGGCCGAAGCAGGGGTGGATATATCCGCTCAGCGCTCGCAGAATATTGCAGAGTTCAGAGATGTGAAATTCGATGTGGTTGTAACCGTATGCGGACATGCACATGAAACCTGTCCCTTCTTCCCGGGTAACAGTAGGGTGGTGCATGTGGGATTTGATGATCCGCCGCAACAGGCAAGAGAACTTGCGCAGCAGGGTGCCTCGGAAGAGGAGCAGTTGGAGTGTTACCGCCAGGTGCGTGATGAGATACGCGCTTTTGTTGAAACCCTGCCCCAGGCTCTGGAAAAGTAGAGGAGATACAGAATGAATCAGGACGTTAACCAGGTTGCAGAGCGCCACATGACCAGCATTTTCGAGAAATATCTCACCGTATGGGTTGGACTCTGTATTGTCGCAGGGATTGTTCTCGGGAAGGTGGCCCCACAGTTTGCACAGAGCCTGGATAAAATGGCGATTTATGTAAACGGCGCGCCGGTGGTATCTATACCCATCGCTATCTGCCTGTTTTTCATGATGTATCCCATCATGGTGAAGATCGACTTTGCGAGTGTGGTTAAAGCTGGCAAAAGCGGCAAGCCTGTGTTTCTCACCTTGTTTATCAACTGGTGTGTCAAACCTTTCACCATGTATGCCATTGCCATGTTTTTCCTGGGATTTGTCTTTAAAGGGGTTATTGGAACCGAAGCACTGGATCTGGTAAAAATGCCCTTCGGTCTTGATCTCCCGGTGGGTGCCAATCACGGAGAAGGGGTGGTTGTGATGCAGGATGGGATAAAAATGCTGCAGATCCCCCTGTGGCGGAGCTACTTTGCCGGCTGCATCCTCCTCGGGATAGCGCCCTGTACCGCCATGGTGCTGGTATGGGGGTTTCTGGCCCGAGGCAATGATGGCCTCACTCTGGTAATGGTTGCAATTAATTCTCTCACTATGCTGGTGCTGTACGGGG
The DNA here is from genome assembly GCA_046482505.1 of Desulfuromonadaceae bacterium. Taxonomy (GTDB): domain Bacteria; phylum Desulfobacterota; class Desulfuromonadia; order Desulfuromonadales; family Desulfuromonadaceae; genus JAIVHC01. Next base: position 10,807 of record JAWOFA010000145.1, read on the forward strand.
TGCTGGGCGGATTCCTGCTCGGAGTGGGGAAGCTGCCGGTTCCCTGGCAGGCGCTGTTGTTATCTGTTGCCGTCTATGTGGCGTTGCCGCTGGTAGCGGGATACTTCTCGCGCCAGTGGATTATCAAACATAAGGGCGAGGAGTGGTTCAGGGAAAAATTCCTCCATGTTCTCACCCCTGTAACCATCAGTGCGTTGCTTTTGACACTGGTGTTACTCTTCAGCTTCAAGGGCGAGACTATTCTTAACAATCCCCTTACTATTTTGTGGATCTCTATCCCCTTGATTATCCAGACGGTAACTATTTTTGCTTTGGGGTATGTCGCGGCAAAATTTCTCGGATTAAGATATGAAGATGCTGCACCTTCAGCCATGATAGGAGCGTCCAATCACTTTGAGGTTGCCATTGCCACAGCGGTAATGCTCTTTGGCCTTTCTTCCGGGGCCGCCCTTGCAACGGTGGTGGGGGTCTTGATCGAGGTTCCCCTGATGCTGATGCTTGTAGGGGTGTGTAAGCGCACCCAGGGGTGGTTCGCAGCCTGAAAGGTGGTATATTTGCGCAGAATTTTTGTTCGCGGATATTCAGGACTAAACCCACGAGGATGATATGCTTCTGTTCCTAACAATATTTATCAGTATCTATACCGCCATGCATGCCGTGGTGTTCTGGGGCATGCATCCGCTTCTTAAAGGGCATCGCGCCCTGCCGACCCTGACCTGGATCTGGATGGCGCTGATGATAGCGGCTCCGCTGTTGGTGCGGGTGCTGGAAAAAGGCGGCTACGATCTCGCTGCGCGTGCTCTGGCGTGGGTAGGTTTTTGCTGGATGGGGTTTTTATTCCTCGCATTCAGTGTGTTTGTCCTTGTCGGGGCTTGGCATCTGCTTTCCCTGGGGCTGAGTCGTCTGGGTGTGCCGAACCTGAGCATCCACGGCCCTGTCTGTGCCCTGATAGTGGCGCTGTTGGTTCTTGGGACTGGTGTATACGGCATGTATGAAGCCACAGATTTGCGCGTAGAGCGTGTGACGCTTAAGAGTGATAAGCTCCCCGACGGGGTAGAGCGGGTGCGCATTGCGCATATCAGCGATTTGCATCTGGGGCTGATCCTCCGTGAAGAGGCCCTGGCGCCGGTGATCTCGCGTATCCTTGAACTACAGCCGGATATTCTGGTGGCCAGCGGTGATATTGTGGATGCACAGATCGACCATATTGAATCGTTAAGCGCCTTGTGGCGCCGCGTTACCCCGCCCATGGGCAAATACGCAGTGATGGGCAATCATGAATTTTACGCTGGCAAGGAGCAGGCGCTGAGCTTTCTGCATCGCAGCGGCTTTAATGTGTTACGCAACAGGGCTGTAGATGTGAAAGGGATTCTGCAGGTAGTAGGGGTGGATGATCCGGCGCGCGACAATACCGGACAGGAGCAGCTCGAACATGACCTGTTACAGCGCAGCCGCAGCGAACTCTTTACCCTGCTGATTAAACACCGTCCGAGTTTTACCCCACAGAGTGCCGCTCTTTTGGATCTACAGCTTTCAGGGCATTCACATCGCGGACAGATATTCCCCTTCAACCTTCTCACTGCCATCGAATATCCGTATCAGGATGGGTTGTACCCCCTACCGGGCGCAGCCCATCTCTACACAAGCCGCGGCACCGGAACCTGGGGCCCACCCATGCGTGTGCTTGCTCCGCCGGAGATCGCGCTGATTGAGATTGTTTCGTCGCGCTAATGGTTGATGCTTTCGCAAAAAATCATAAGATGGCTAAGCAAAAAGCGCCAAATGCAAGGCGTGTGATTGTCCCTGTAGAGACGTTGCACGCAACGTCTAATACGTACGTCGAAGCGGCGAGATAATCGCAATAACGCAGCAGTTGGTGAGTTTTTGCGACGCCATCAATGGTTGATCAGTTGACAAGACCTATGATTCGATCTCCGGAACTTTGTAGTGGACCAAGCGGATTGCGTTCCTTTTTGGTTTTTTCGATAGAGCGTGTTCCGCTCCAGAGTTTGTAGGCCACCTGCTCTTGGTTGAGTACGATCAACATATTGAAATGCCACCCTTTTACATCCGTAATGCGCCGAAAGTTAAAAAAATCAGCCCAGAAATTACCCACCCGTTTTGAACGTAACTGTTTCAGGTCATATACATAACCCCGACATATATCCGGTCGTTCCAGACATTCGCGTAGACAATCGTCCAACTCTGAAAACGGAGTGTTTTGAAACATGGCAGCAAGATCTTTATGGTTAAGCAACTCCAGGTTGGGTGACTTCTGGAGGTTGAAACCCAGCGCCGCAAGCGCTTCTGGAGAGTCACCCATATTGATCTTATCGTATGCGGCCTTAACCTGGTCAAACTTTTCCCAGCGCGACAATGTGGCCTCTTCGGTTCGAGGCAAGAGTTTACTGCATCCTGACAGGCTTGTAAGAACCAGCAGACATATAGCTATTATCAGACTGTAGCGGTAAAATGGTTCTATTGCTTTCATAATCACAAATCCGTCAGGAAACGTTCAATTTACATTTTTTAGGCCCAGAAGATGTTCTGATAGGGCGATATTGTACCTGCTTCATCCTCAAGAATCCAAGATCAAACCTCTGAGCATTCTTCGACAAATCCGTATTTCGCTAACGGGTAGTTCTTATCTTCTCCGACCCGTCATCGTGGCGCGAGTTACCCCTCGCGATTATGTGCCAGCCACTTACGTCCTTTGTCGGTGAAGCGGTATTTCTGCTTGCTGCTGCGAGGCTTGTCGGGAATGGTCATTTCAATCAGATCGGCATTCAAAGCGCGAAGCAGATATGCCTTGCGGAAATGCTCATCATCTTTCATCCCAAGCGCCTCTTTGAGTTGTTGTCTGGTCATCTCACCGTTAAGGACCGAGAGTAATCTGACTTCCGGGGTAACTTCCTTGGCAACTTCCGGGGTAGAGGTTTTTAAGGTATCCAGAATCATTCGCAGCATGAAAACGATAAAGGGCGCGGAGTCGCTCTGACGGGTGCTCTCCTGAATGGCCTGGTAGTATTCGATCTGGTGTTCGAATATAAGGCTCTCTACCGGGATTTCGGCGAACAGGGGATTCCAGCGCGCCAGAATCAGGCTCTGCCATAGTCGTCCCATGCGGCCATTGCCGTCGGCAAAGGGGTGGATGAATTCGAATTCGTAATGAAAGACCGAACTGGTGATGAGGGGATGGGTGTCGCTGGTGGTCAGCCAGCTGAACAGGTCCTCCATTAGCTGCGGAACCCGGTCGGCGGGCGGGGCCACATGGATCACCTGCTGGTTCGCCATCACCCCCACGCCGCCATGCCGATACATGCCGACCTCGTCAATCAGGCCGGACATCAGAATCCGGTGCGCCTCCAGCAGGTCTTTTTCCGCCTCGGGATTCCAAGTGTGGAAACGGTCGTAGGCGGCGAGGGCGTTTTTCACCTCCTGCACCTCGCGGGGCGGGGCGATGACCTGTTTACCGTCCAGAATTGAGGTTATCTGCTCCTCACTCAGGGTGTTGCCCTCAATAGCCAGCGAGCCGTGAATGGTGCGGATACGGTTAATGCGCCGCAGCCGCAAGGCTTTTGCTTCATCGGTAAGCAAGGTCAGCCGTCCGATGGATTCGCTTATCGCGGCGACTCGGTTCAGAATCTCAGGCGTAATGGTATATGGCGGCTGGTAGGTGTTCATTTCAGTGCTCATCCTTAGAATGCTGGATTTGTCGAATATGACTGAAACCAATATTTGAATGGAGTCTCGTGGGTGTTAATAATTCAACTTCGGACCTGGGTTCGATTCCCGCCACCTCCATCGTATTCACTTGGCACTCTTTGTTTTCAAAGCAACAAAAAAGCCCGCCTCGTCGGAGGCAGGCTTTTTTTAACTGGTGGAGGTGGCGGGAATCGAACCCGCGTCCGAAAATTTTTCACGTAAGGCGTCTACATGTGTAGTCCGGTGTTTTAAGTTTAACCGTTTACAGCCCCCACGGACAGGGTCGGGTAAACGGCGATTCCGCTAAAGTTTCGCTGTTAAACTGCGGAAACGAGCAACAGCTAGTCTGCTAAAATGACGTCTCTAAAAACTCACAGACAAAGTATATCAGAGACGAGGCAACTTTTAAGCTGCCAGTGCGTACGAAACGTCAGTGTCGGCGTTTGTATTAGTGCCAGTTTTTTAACGAGGCCAACTGGCGTCCCCGACATGCAACCTTAGCTTCCAATCTCCGTCGAAACCTTGGCACCCCCAGTAGATGTATGGTTTGACGCTTGAAGCGTTTTTGTTTTACCTCTTTATCTTATCGTCAGCGATTGAGATTATCTTTAATCGCTTTTTCCACTTCGCGTTGCGCCTGTTTGCGCTTCAGGGTTTCGCGCTTGTCGTAATGCTTCTTTCCTTTGCCTATGCCGATCTCAAGTTTAACGCGACTATCCTTAAAGTAGATCTTGGTAGGTACGAGTGTCAACCCCTTCTCATCACTTTTTCGCGCTAGTTTGTCGATTTCGCGCCGATGGAGCAGAAGCTTACGTACCCTGGTGGGGTCGTGATTTTCCCGATTCCCGAGTTCGTAGGGGCTGATGTGCATATTGTTGATGAAAACCTCGCCATCCTTGATGCGGCAGAAGGATTCCTTGAGGTTGACGTTGCCCAGACGCAGCGACTTCACCTCGGTGCCATGGAGGGCGATGCCTGCCTCGTAGACCTCTTCAATGAAGTAGTCGTGATGGGCTTTTTTGTTTTTGGCAATGATCTTAATACCCATAGCGATTATGGCCTGTCTTCCGAAGTAATTTCTTTAATCTCAACAATTTTTGCGAGGGCGGTCTGAACTACAGCCTGACGCCCGAAGCGGAGGATACCTATGGCACCAACCATGAAAGCCGCGCCTACAAGGACGGCAAGGGCTGCTGCGGATATCCCTACCGCTATGACCGAAGCGATACCATAACCGAGCCCAAGCCCGAGTGCAAGCATAACAAAGGCGATCATATATTGGACTGTATCTGAATCGAGTATGCCGGCGCTGGTTTCGATTTCAACTTCGACTTCGTCACCCACGCGCGCGCAGGGGATGTTATCCGCGAGGATGCGTCTGGTGTTGGCATCGGGGCCTTTTTGGCAGCAACTTCCTGCGGCCCCGCATCCGGTGCACGCACTCTTGCTGGCGCATTCCACCAGGGCAAGGCGCTTAGGTTTTATTTCCACCACGGTGCCGCTTTCACTGATGGTGCGCTGCGGATGGAGAAGCTGGTAAAAGAACTCCTTAATAGCGTCATTCATACTGATTTTCCTCGTTGCAAATGGATAGATCCACCTTGTTCCCCTCCCGGTACAGGGCGGTGATTTCCCGCCCACGGCGCGAATGGCACAAAAATTCTTCCACCTTTGGCAAGTCGGGCAGGGTAGGGGGAGATACTACCACAAATGTAGCGCGCTGACCCTGTGCTAATGTGCCTGCATCGCTGAGTCCAAGTGCTCTGGCGCCACCGCTGGTAGCCATGTGCAGGAGCTGACGGGGAGATAGCTCTCCGTTAAACCACTGCAGAGCGAAGGCCATTTCATCCCAGATAGACAGGGAACTGTTGCTCGCAAGACTGTCGGTGCCGAGCGCGAGAGGAACTCCCGCGCGTAGATATTCCCCAGCGGGAGCCTTGCCACAGTGGAGGCGTGCATTGGAACGCGGGCACAACGCAACACTGGCTCCACTCGCGGCTACCTCTTCGATTTCCCTCTTGTTAAGGTGTACCCCATGCACCAGGAGGGTGTCCCGACGCAATCCTCCGGCGTTCTGCAGGCATTCGAGGGGGCGCATACGGCGCGGCGGTTTAAGATGTTGCTCCCAGTGTACAAAGGGATACAGCTCTTGCGCCATGGGACCGGATGCACTGGAGAGAAATTCCACCTCCTCATCTGATTCCCCCAGGTGAATAGAACTTGGCAGATGACGGGTAGTTGTAGTGCGGAAGCTGAGTTTTAACATGTCCTGACTCAGGGTGTAGGGCGCGTGCGGAGCGGCACCCCATAGGGCGTGTGGTGCATGTTCAGCCCAATGCTCCAGGTGCTGAAGACGGGTGTGAACCTGCGCCGGATCGTGTCCAATGATCTCAATGTAGCCGCGTCCCGGTAGATGCTCAGCTGCAGTGTTGCTTATTTG
>JAWOFA010000058.1:0-16020 GCA_046482505.1 Desulfuromonadaceae bacterium
CTAAGGATATGGCGTCTCGACAGGTCATCGAATCCTTCAGCAGCAGAAATAGCTTTGCGGGCCTCAAGACCGGGTTCGCTTATGGCGTGGTCGCGAGAGGTATACAGGGAGAAGATTTTTTCTATTCTTAATGTCTGCCCCTGGTTGAGCCCTGTGGTGAAGTGATGGGCTATATAGTCTTCTGATTGATCCACTTCCGGCGTAAGTTCGAGTCTTTGTTCTCCCTGCCACATGCGGGTGGTTGCCGCCTGGCTGATGCAGACCCGCGACTGGTTAGTTTGTGCTTCCAGCCATATTGTATCGTCATCAAAGGAACCGCTGGATAACGCTTTGAGGTGTTGGCTGTTCAAATCCCGGTAGCGTTTGACCCCGGCATTGGTGACACGGGCGTCGAGAGCGCTGCGTATTTCAATGGTTCCGGACCAGTCCTGCGCATGGATGAGGGTCTTGAGGGCTGCAAGATGCGGGCGGTCTATCGATACCAGGCGCCATTGTTCGACCTGGGTTTGTCTCCCTTCCTGATCTTTGAATGTTACTTTGCGTTTTAAGATAGCCTGCTTTATGTCCAGTTCCTGGTGAAAGTCGATTACATCTACCGAACTGATATCGAACCAGTCACCATCGTCAATGCGGAAGTTCAGCTCAAGCCAATTGGGTATATTCACCAGGCTTTCATTTTCAATTGTCTTGCCTCCGATTTCGCTTTTTAAGCGGTTGTAACAGCCGGCAATGTAGGTGCCGGGGTAGTGGGTTTTATCCGCTTTAGACTCCGGTGCGGCACCGCGACTGGCAAAGAAACCGTTACCCAGGGTGCATAGGGCTTCGCGTAACCCCTCCTGCTCGGGGTTGAATGTTTCATATGTCAGTTTCCAGTTTTTCATGAACTTCCTCCAGCTTGTTGCAGAGCCTGTTGAGAAATTTTTCAACTTCAGCGGGATCAGATAAGCGATACGTAGCGAAGGTCTGCTGATCCTCTTCGGCTACCAGAATACCCAGGTCTTCTGCCCCTAAGGCACGGAAAGCGTCTTCATCCGTAACGTCATCCCCGATATATAAAAGAGTAAAACATCTTTTATTCAATTCAAGTTTAGAACTTAGCCAGTGTATGGCCTTGCCTTTATTCCAGTCGATATCCGGTTGTAGCTCAAAGATTTTTTTGCCCTGCATCAGGCGCAACTCGCTGTGATTCTCATGTATCTGCTCTACCGTCCTTTTGACCGACTCCACCTCATCCTGAGCTACCTGACGGTAATGAATGGCGATAGAAAATTTCTTACGTTCCACCAGACATCCTGAGATATCCTCTAAGGCCTCGCGTAGATTTTGCTCCGCTGCATCGAGTGCAGGTAAATAATCAAGCCCTCCCTGATATTCAGTATGTTCCCCCCCAGGGCCCGCGATATCAAAGCCATGGCTGCCTGCGTACCAGATGTTATCCACTCCCACGCGCTGCTGCACGTCTTGCAGGTCACGCCCGCTGATAATCGCAACCTCACACAGGGTTGCGAGGTGCTCTAAGGTTGCGCGCATCGAAGCGCTTAAATTTGCCTTGTCGGGATTATCCACGATGGGTGTCAGGGTGCCATCGTAGTCGAGAAATACTGCCAGTTCCCGCTCTTTTGTGGGCACTATCCTGTCCAGAGAATCGAGAGCTGCCGGAAGCTGCATGGCTGATCTTTTTTCTTCCCTGCTATTTACACCTTGTATTTCACTGAGATCTTCAATAACCATATCGGTACCATGTTTAAGTTAGGCTTACGTGTTAGATCAGAACGCGTTGTTTACACTTGAGAGCCATAAAAATGCTTTAAGAGCTTTTCAATATGGCGCCATATTGTTAATGAGTGAAGGGGGCTGCAACGGTGCTGGAATTTTGCTCTGCCGTTTTTGGGAGCCCCCAAACTGTGAACCTACTTGAACCGTTCCTTAGCAGAGCGTATGGCGTTGCTGAGGGTATCCCTTGCGCTGTCGAGTCCGGCCTTGAGATCCTCCCACGCTTCATTACCGGCTTGCTCCAGTTCTGCGAGTTTGCTCCGTGCCTGATCCTGCATAGTGCGTAACTCTTCGATTTTTTTGTAATATTCCAGCTGTGACTCAGCTTCTTCCTTATCTGCCTTTGCCTTCAGCTGCTCAATTTCAGCACTCCACTCATCCAGTTCTGCGTGTAACTTCTTCTGATATGCCTCTTTCATTCCCATAAATTTCTCCTGTTTTTGAGATTGAGGTTTAATTGTGCAATACCCACTAAATGTTATTCCTGATTATGCCTAAAATTGTTAAGCATGCAAGGCGGGGCATGCCGCGTGTTGTTCTTGATTGATGCTTTCGCAAAAAATCATCTTGATTGGTTTACGGATATTGTGGGGAAGAATTATTTTTTGAATAGATAGCTTCCTCGTTATATACTCAGTTACACCCAATTAAATTATCTGTTTAGGTAAGTGCCGCGGTGGGATATGCCCGAAGAGAAGTCCATGCTGAATGGGTAAAAATAAGTCGTACTTCACCAGTATGCTGATCTTACGCACTTATAAACAGCGTACATAATTTATTCTCAGTGAGTTAAGCCGCTGAGTTATAATCTTTAGCGCTATTTCGTAAGGATCCGCTATTATGTTCTTTCCTAAAATCTCCACCATTGCCACCACCGATGTGGTAACTCTCCCAGATTCAGCATCCATCAGAGAAGCGGTCCAACTGATGAAGCAGCACAACATCCGCAATGTGGTGGTACGTGCCGAGCAGAGATACCGCCTGTTTTTATCCTCCCGCTTAGTGGAGTTACGCCTCAGTGGCTGTGACCTGAACACCCCACTCTCACAAATCGAATTACCATATGTGCCTTTAATAGGTGCGGATGTGAGTGTGGTGGACGCGATCAAGGCGATTGACAATCAGAGTCAGCATTTATGCATTGCAGGTGCCGACAATAATCTGTGCGGGATAGTCAGCTATACGGATCTCGCTTCAAGTCTTGATCCGCAGATGCTGGCCGAAACTCAGAGCCTGGGTGAATTGATTCGGGGGGTAAAGGCCACAAGTATAGAGCCAAATATTTCTCTGGATGCATGTATGTCACTCATGGCAGATCGTAAAATCACTGCTGCGGTGGTGACCACAGACGACAAACCTCTTGGCATTCTGACCCAGAGGGACATGATAGATTTAATCGACTCTCAGGCTGATCTTAGCCAGTGCGTTACCGCAAGAATGAGCACCCCCCTTAAAACGCTTGGCGATACATCAAGTGTAGCCGAAGCGCTTGAATTCTGCCGGATAAATAAAGTCAAACGCGTTGTAGTAGTTGATCATCATGGAAGACTTTCCGGCGTGATCAGCCAAAAAGAGCTGGTAACTCTTTATTACAATCAATGGTTCAGTTTCTTTAAAAACCATCAGCAGGAACTTGAAAAGGCCAATAAGGAGCTTGAAAAAGCCAATCAGCAGCTTTCGGTGATCACCGATGAGGCTCCCGGTGGGATTCTAGTGGCCGATGCAAATGGTAAAATAGTGCGGGCAAATAAAACTGCAGCAAATATTCTGGGCACAGAGCATGACAAACTTACAGGTCTCCCTGTGCAGAATTTTTTTGCCTTTGCGCAGATGCAGATATGTAAAGAAAATAGCGTTTCTCCGTTCGGATCAGAATATGAGGAAAACATCTATTCTCAAGGTGCCGATATCCCTTTCGGGCAGGGTTATTCTCTAAATGGCCAAAGTACCATTATAGCGGCTGATGGTAGGGAGCGTGTGGTTGATTTGCGCAGCAGGTGTTTGAGTGAAGAAGGCTCAGTGGTGCTGTTGTTTCATGATGTTACCTCTCAGGCAAAAGATCAGAAATATACGCGTCAGGCTCTCGCACGATTTACCGGCGGCCCTGTGGTGGTATTTGACTGGATACCGCAGCCGGGGTGGCCTGTCTCCTATGTTTCAGGCAATGTCCGGAATGCTTTGGGCTATAGCGTCGATGAATTGAAGTCTCCCGATTTCAGCTTTGTGGAATTGCTTCATCCTGAAGATAAGCCCAGAATTGAGAAAGAGGTTGTCAGTGCTCTGGAAAGGAAGGCACAGGGATGGGAGCAGAACTATCGTTTGAAACATAAAAATGGAGAATATCGCTGGTTCTATGATTACACGGTTCCTGAATATGGCGAAGATGGCAGGCCAGAATTAATTCGTGGCTATATACTCGATCGCACTGACGACTATGTGGCGCAACAGAAAATCGCCCAGAACGAGGAGCGCTGGCGTTTTGTTCTTGAAGCCACACAACAGGGGGTGTGGGATTGGGATGCATCCAGGGATGAAGTGTACTTCTCGCCACAATGGAAGCACATGCTCGGCCATGATGACCACGAGGTGGGCACTTCTCTGGATGAATGGAAAAAGCGCGTTCATCCTGACGATATGCAGAGCTGCTTAAACGATCTGGAGCGTCACCTAAGGGGTGAGACAGATGCCTACGAAAATGAACACCGGGTGCTGTGCAAAGATGGGAGCTACCTGAGAATACTTGACCGTGGCAAGGTAATCAGCCGAGATGAGCACGGCGCACCACTGCGTGTTATCGGGACACATACCGATATCAGTGAACAGTATCGCCTTGTACAGCAGATCGAAAAACAGAAGAACCTCTTTCACACTCTCTTCCATTTGTATCCCGATGCTAGTCTGCTGATTGATCTTGACACTCAGCTGCCCCTGGAATTTAATCATCAGGCTCACGAACAATTGGGGTACACCGCCGAGGAGTTTGCCACACTGCGAATCTCCGACTATGAAGCCTGTGAGACTCCTGAAGAGACGGAGAAACACATCCATAACATCCTCCAGCATGGGCGGGATGATTTTGAGACGCGCCACCGACGCAAAGATGGCTCCCTCGTGGATGTGCGAGTAACCGTTGTCCTGCTTAATTGGCAGGAACAGACCTGCCTCCTGTCCGTATTCAGGGATATCAGTGAACAGAAGAAGATCCTGCTCGACCTCGCCCAAAGCGAAAAACGCTTTATGGATGTAGCCATGGCGGCCGGAGAATACATCTGGGAGATCGATGTTGAGGGGCGATACAACTTTATAACCGCTCCGGTGGAGCCCCTTCTTGGATATCCGGTAGATCAGATCATTGGCCACTCGCCTTTTGAATATATGCCTGTGGATGAAGCCAGGCGTGTCGAGGAAATGCTCTCAGAATGTGCAGCCGAGAAGAAATCGTGGCAGGGGCTGGAACATGAATCGATCCGATCTGACGGCTCCCTGGTCTATCAGCGCGTTAGTGGACTCCCCATTCTTGGCGAAGATGATGAGTTGCTCGGTTTCCGCGGGACGGGTCGCGATATTACAGAACAGAAGCGTGCAGAGCAGCGTGCCGCAGCGATAGAGGCGGTGACACAGAAACAACGAGTGGCTCTGGATGCTATAGCCCACACTATTGCTGCCGAGGATCGGGTGGGTGCTATTCTGTCGACTACATGTCAGAATCTTGGTGTGGCTCTGAAAGCCGATCGGGCCATGGTCTACGATATTGACTTTGGCAGGGGGGAGATTGCGGAGCTGGATGAGTGGGTTAATCCGGAAAGCTCCAGGGTTTCGCCATCCGTTGGGACATCTTCCCTCATGACCTTCGGCGCTGGGATTGCACATATGCAAGAGCAGCGTATCCCTTTAATCAGCCATGTTGATAAGGTACATCCCGCCCTTCTTGAAGATGGATCTGCATCTATTCAGCATAATCAGATGGGCGTTAAATCTTTGCTCTGGTATCCCTTTGCGTTCCACGATGGGGGATATCGTCTGATAGTTCTGAACTGGCTAGAGCGGCAGGCGGAGCCTGATGATCAACAACTAAGTTTTCTTGCCTCGGTAACCCGTCTGGTCAAGTTGGCACAGAACAAAATACTCATGCTCGAACAACAGCAGGAGGTCCAGAAACAGTACAAGATGCTGTTTGAAGAAATGCAGGATGGTTTTGCTCTTCATGAAATAATCTGCAACGATCAGGGCATCCCGGTTGACTACCGCTACCTGGCTGTTAATCCAGCCTTTGAACGTCTCACCGGTCTGAGAGGGGAAGATGTGGTCGGTCGCAGGGTACGTGAAGTTCTCCCGGAGATTGAGCAGCATTGGATCGACAGTTTCGGTCAGGTTGCCCTTGGTGGAGAGAATTGCACCATTGAGGACTATTCTGCCGAATTGGGACGTTATCTAAATATTACCGCATTTCAGCCGGAACCGGGGCGCTTCGCGTGTCTTCTCTCCGATATTACTCAACGCATAAAAGCTCAGCAGGAGCTTGTGGCAACCAAGGAGCGCTTTTCGGGTATTTTTCAACAGACCAGTAGCGGGGTTGCGGTATACCACCCTGTCGATGGTGGAGCAGATTTCAAATTTGTAGATTATAATCAGGCTGCTGCCAACATGGATAATGTTGAGCGCGATGCGGTTGTCGGTCGCCGGGTTACAGAGTGCTTTCCCGGAGTCCGTGAAATGGGTCTGCTGGAGGCTTTTCAACGCGTGTATGCTACTGGAGAACCTGAGAAGATACCGATTTCACAGTATCAGGATAGCGATTTGCTTGCCTGGCGGGAAAACCGCGTTTTCCGCCTCTCTTCCGGGGAGGTGGTTGCAATCTTTGACGATCTTACCGAGATTAAACAGGCGCAGCAGCTCTCTGAACAGGCGCGTGAGGCGGCAGAATGTGCGCGCCTGCAGGCTGAAGAGGCCAGCCGCGCAAAGAGTGATTTCCTCGCTAATATGAGTCATGAGATTCGCACCCCCATGAATGCCATCATCGGCCTCAGCCAGATACTTCAGCAGACCGAGCTCACTGAAACTCAACAGGATTACATCAATAAAATCAGCCATTCGTCGCGGATGCTGCTGGGGATCATCAATGACGTACTGGACTTTTCAAAAATAGAATCTGGTAAATTGGAGCTCGAGCAGCATGACTTTGAGATTAAAGAGCTGATTGAACAGGTGGGGATTCTGTTCAATAATGTTGCTCAGCAAAAGGAGCTGGAGTTCATTTATGCTATCCAGCCGGATCTCCCTCAGGCGCTGGTTGGTGACTCCCTGCGTCTATCCCAGGTACTTACCAATCTGCTCAGTAATGCCATAAAATTCACCGGAGAAGGAGGCCTGGTTGAGTTTGGCATCACACGCGTTGGCAAACCTGCACCGGGGAGGGTTCGTTTGCAGTTCAGCGTCCGTGATACGGGCATCGGTATGACTGAAGAGCAGGTGGCCAGGATTTTCAAGGTGTTCAGTCAGGCAGATACCTCAACGACACGTCGCTACGGTGGGACCGGTCTTGGTCTGGTGATCTCTAAACGCCTGGTGGAAAAAATGGGTGGAGATATTGAAGTAATCTCTGAGTCCGGACAAGGCAGCACATTTTCATTTACTCTGGATATGCCTTTGAGCACAGAATATCAGTCTTCAGACTTTTGCCCCCCAACTGTGGGTAAACATGTTCTGGTGGTAGATGATCATGAGCATGCGCGTCTGGTGATGCGCACAATGCTGGAACACTGCGATTTTCGTGTGGAGACGGCATGCAGCGGTGAAGAGTCTATAGAAAAGGTTAAACTGGCCGAGCAACGCAATGAAGCATTTGACTTTATCCTCATGGATTGGAAAATGCCCGGGGGGATGAATGGATCGGAAACAGCTGCCGAGCTGTTACGCCTGCGTGAAGAGGGTGAATTGCAAAAAACCCGCCCCCCAATCCTGATGGTGAGCGCTTACCACCGCAATGAGATGGATGTGCCGGAAAGTCTTGTTTCCGATTGTCTGCATAAACCTATAACGCCCTCTACGCTTTACAATGCATTGTTGGCTGCTGAGCAGGGTCGAAGCGTTGCCCCGGCAAAAAAAGAGGGTTTTTCTGCTCCTGATCTCGGAACCAAGCAGGTATTACTGGTGGAGGACAATGAAATAAACCAGGAAGTGGCATTGCGGATGCTCGAAAAGACGGGGGCCCAGATTGATCTGGCTATAAATGGGGCTGAGGCAATTGAAAAGGTTGGTGATAAAGCTCCTGACCTGATTCTAATGGATCTTCAGATGCCGGTAATGGATGGCTACGAAGCCACAAGAACGCTGCGCCTTGATGGTTATGCAGGGCCAATTATTGCATTGTCGGCAGCTGTTATGGAAGCAGATCGGAAACGTGCCTCCGAAGCCGGGGTGGATAATCATCTGGGGAAACCTATTGAGGCTAAAGTGCTATACAGTATGCTTGCTGATTATCTGAACATCGATGTGAATAACCAGTCGAGCTCAACCCGGGATGCGCAAGAAGACTTACTCCCTCAATCAATCCCCGGGTTTGACCTGCAGTTCGGGTTGGGTCAGATGGGTGGTGACCAGGAGTCCTACCTGCGCTTGTTGAAACAACTGCATGAAGGGATAACAACCAGGTGGCGCAGCCTCATCGATTTGCTGAAGAATGAAGAAATGGAGCAGGCGCAACGGATTGCACATACTCTGAAGGGAGCCGCCGGCACTTTGGGAGCTACAGAACTAAGCCGGTTGGCAACTGAAATTGATCATTTGCTTAAAGGTGATGAGCCGGTAAGTGAAGAGCTGATTTATAGGATGGAAAAAGCATTTGATGAAACGGAGGAAGCTCTGGGCTCTCTTGGAACATGTTATGTTCAGGAGCATCAGGGTAATGTGGATTCAGTTAAACAGCTACGTTTAAAGCTTGAAGAAAATGAACTGATTGATGAAGAACTGTTGCGTGGATCTCTTGGCTACCTGACTGCTCAGGGCTATGCAATACAAGAGCTTGAATCCCTGATTGAGAATATGGATTTTGATTCTGCACTCACAGAACTGGATTCGATGGTAAAGGGTGAGTAGCCGGTTTCAGATTTGAACGTATGAGAAAAGGATAAATGGTGATATGGAACAGGGTAATAAAGCACGTATTCTGGTGATTGATGATGAACCAACCAATGTACAGGTGTTAGGTAATTTACTCAAAAACGATTATCGAATCCAGGTTGCAACCAATGGTGATAAGGGATTGACCCTGGCGCAAAAAGAGCCCCGCCCCGACTTGATCTTGCTGGACGTGCAAATGCCTGAACTCGATGGGTATGAGGTGTGCCGACTCCTAAAGGAGAATCCGAATACCAAAACCATCCCGGTAATTTTCGTTACAGCCAGGGATACTGCAGGAGATGAGGAAAAAGGTTTAAGCCTGGGAGCGGTGGATTATATATCCAAACCGTTTCATCCCAAACTGGTGCGAGCCAGAGTGGCTATTCACATGTCGCTGAAAAAGAAGACCGATCTTCTCGAAGAGATCGCCATGTATGACGGTTTGACCAGTATTCCCAATCGCCGTTCTTTTGATGAACGTTTAAAGGAGGAATCTTTACGATCAAGACGCAACGGTAAGCCTCTGGCTATCATTATGATGGATATTGACCATTTCAAGAATTTCAATGACAACTATGGCCACGGCGAAGGGGATGAATGTTTGCGCAAGGTAGCCCGGGAAATAAGTCATACTCTGGCACGTCCGGCAGATATGGTAGCGCGCTATGGAGGGGAAGAGTTTGTTGTTCTGTTGCCTGAAACTGATTGCGCAGGGGCAAAAAAGGTTGCCGAAGAGGTTAGGTCAGCTGTTGAGGCGTTAAAAATACCGCATGAATATTCTTCAGTGGCTGATGTGGTTACAATAAGCCTCGGTGTTGCAAGCAGTGAGTTCAGGGACCCCGCAACCAGTAAGGAAGACCTGCTTAAACGCGCAGATGATGCCCTGTACCAATCCAAAGAGAACGGGCGCAACCGGGTGACAACTGCTTAGGTTTTCATAACTATGCAGTATGATTCTCAGTGAGTTGGCTGTGCCGACTTTAAGGGCATTTCAAACCCTTCAGATGAACAGTTACAGGTTTTCATCCTGGAATAAGTAGGTGATTAAACTGACAAAGCAACAATTACACCCTGGGTAGAAATGATGTCCGGCAGAAAAGTCTGTCCTTATGATAAAAAACCACCTGCAGTGTGTTGCACGCTATTGAAGTCTTTAAGTGCTGCAATTGAGAATTAATGCCGCTGCCTGAGCCTTTTCTGTGTGCTCTGGAGTGATGATGGATGTGAAAATACCGCTTTGGTTAAAAATAAGCTATACCCTGCTGGTTCTGGTAATTGTACCGGTGTACTGGCGGGATTTAGGGATCACCAATTTTCTTTGGTTTTCCGATATTGCCCTGATTGTCCTGGTGCCGGCGCTGTGGCTCGAAAGCCGTGTGCTTGTTAGCACCATGGCGGTGGGTGTTTTCCTGCTTGAGAGCCTATGGATACTCGATTTCATGGCGGGAGGGAACCTGGTTCAGATCGCTGCCTACATGTTTGATCCTGAAGAACAAACGCATATCCGTATTCTGTCGGGGTTGTTTCATTTTGCCCTCCCGCTGGTGATGTTTTTTATGCTGTGGCGCCTGGGCTATGCCAAATGCGCTCTACCGTTGCAGATCCTTATCGCCGCTGTTGTGCTGCCTCTTACCTATCTGCTGTCGGATCCTGCAGATAACATCAACTGGGTTTTCGGCCCTGCGGAACCACAAACTGCGTTGCCACCGCTGATGTATCTGGGTCTGCTATTCATGGTGTTCACCGTTTGCGTATATATTCCATCACACCTGTTATTCAAACGCTTTTTCAGCCGACGTTGACCAATTTCATAGCGGGGCGCTATTTCCAAAGCGATCCTTTTAGGCGGAAACATCTCCATGATTTTTAAACCGCAGCATTCTTAAGGGCCAGGTTCAGATAAGATCACGTTTAATTTGATGTTGCCAGTCGCTTTTATTATCTAGCCTCATAACGTATTTGGTGGCAGATAAATTGTCCATGACAGCAATTATCAGCAGTATTAGGAGGAATCAGTGACTGCTTGTTAAGCTTAGCGTAGTAATGTGCTATGCCATCAGAAGAGGGAGAAGGGATGGCAATTATATAATAAAGGCAGAACGTTATGATTGTTGGTGAAGGCAAGAAGTAAGTGGATTGATGGAATATAGGTTCTGTGTGTCGTTGAATCAGAAGCCAAACACAAAGCCATCCTCTGTCAGAGGCTGACTTTGTGTTTGGTTAGATGGTTTTAGACTTTTGCGTTTATTTATATTTGTTTAGACAAATAGCGCTCGACGCCCATCTGTTCAATCTGATCCTGTTGCTCTTCAATCCAGTCAAGGTGCTCTTCCTCATCTTTAAGGATCTGCTCCAACATGGATTTGGTGCCGTTGTCGCCAACTTCGGTGGCGAGCTTGATGGTGTCGTTATAATTTTTGATGGCGTCAACTTCGGCAGCAATGTCGTACTTGTGCATCTCTTCGACCTGTTTGCCGATGGTGATCTTGCTGAGATTGGAGACAATCGGTCTGCCTTCAAGGAAAAGAATACGCTCAATCAATTGTTCCGCGTGTCTCATCTCCTGGATGGAACGTTGTTTAATCTGATCCTGCAGCGGGGTGTAACCCCAGTCCTCACACATTTCGGCATGAACAAAATACTGGTTAATGGCACCGAGTTCTTCTGCGAGACGATTGTTGAGTTCGTCAATCAGTTGCGGATTTCCTTTCATGTACATCTCCTTTCGTTGAAGATTGGTTGCATGAATTACATTGCGTTTGAAGATTGCAGGCTTTTGAAGGCTGCTTTTTTTAGTGTAACCATTGAGAAGGATTTTTCAACCGTTCGAGAATTGTTTAATCTAAGAAGAGGTTTCAGAGCCAGTTACGTTTACGGAAGAAGCGCAGCATGACTACGGCAATTACGATTAACACACCCCAGAAAATAAAATAGCTGTAGCGATACTGAAGCTCAGGGAGGTATTCAAAGTTAGTGCCGTAGATGCCGGCGATAAAGGTCAGGGGGATAAAAACCGCAGAGAATATGGTCAGAACACGCATAATGTCGTTGAGGCGATTGTTGATGCCGGTATTGTAGATATCCAGATAATCGGAGAGTACATCGCGGTAGGTTTCTACGATCTCCACACTCTGGGTGGAGAGATCGAGGAGATCTTTCACAAAAGGAACGCTGCTCTCCTGAATAAGATCATTGTCGAGCCTGCTCAGTTGAAGTATAAATTCGCGTGCGGGTCGTGCGGTCTTGCGAAGATAGTTTATTTCGCGCTTGTAGAGGTTGATCTTTTCCAGCACTTCGCGGTTGGGGGTGGCGATTATTTCGTTTTCGAGGTCTTCTATCTCCTCGCCGAGGCGCTCGATAGAGGCGATATAGTTGTCTACTACGGTATCGAGAAGGGCGTAGGCCAGGTAATCGCTGCCACTTTTGCGGATGCGCCCGCGCTGCTTGCGAATGCGCTCACGCACAGGGGTGAAGGTATCGCCGGGCTGTTCCTGGAATGTAAGGACAAAAGAGTCCCCCATAACGATGCTTAATTGCTCGCTGCGGATCACCTTATCCTCCTGATCAAAGTGCAGCATCTTCAGGACAAAGAAGAGGTAGTGGTCGAACTCCTCCATCTTTGGGCGTTGACCCGTATGCAGGATATCTTCAATAGTGAGGGGGTGGAGATTGAATCTGGTGCCTATAGCTTTTATAGCTTCAGCGTTGTGGAGCCCGGTAATGTCGAGCCATTGGAGTGTGGTGCCACTTGTGCCGGGGCTCCATGCCTGCGCGGGATCGATTGTGCTTTCATCCAATTCGGTAGGGGAATAGCATACTGACTTAATTCTGGTTTCTGAGACCTTCTGCTCTCCGATAAAGACCGCAGATCCCGGAGGTTGACCGAGAGCGGCTTCTTTTTTCTTTAAAAATCTGGCCATGATATACTTTCTCCTGCGTGTGCTTTGAGCAAGGCTGCTCCTCAAGGGAGCGCTTATGAATATTTCAACCTATTCTAACTTCCCTGTCGCCAATGTACACCCGGAATCACAACCACACGGATATCGAGATAGGGAGTAGTAAACAGGAGAAAAGATGGACAAAGAAGATAGCAGCAGCGCATTGCAGGCTTCGGTTCATCCCGGGGAAACCCTGAACCAGTTGCGCTGTGAAGGACTGCAGCTGATTCAGGCTAAAAAGGGATACCGCTTCTCCATTGATCCGGTGCTGCTTGCAAATTTTGCCACTTTGAAGCCTGGAGAACATGTTATGGATATGGGGTGTGGCTGTGGTGTGGTCGCCCTGCTCCTCGCACGCAAGGTTGAAAATGTCGAAGTGGTGGGAGTGGAGGTTCAGGAGCAGCAGGCCGATCGGGCACGACGCAGTGTAATTGTGAATGGCCTTGAAGGGCGGGTACTGATCGAGGCCGGGGATATTCGTACATGGGTGCATGAACGCGAGGGTATATTTGAGCGCGTGGTTTGCAATCCGCCGTTCCGCGCTTCCAGCCAGGGGCGGATTTCCCACAGGGAGGAGCGTCGCGTATCCAGACACGAAATGCACGGAACCCTGCGTGATTTCATCTGCTGTGGTGTGCAGCTGTTGCGCAAAGGTGGCACCTTGAGTATGGTGCATCTGCCCGAGCGCCTGACCGATATTATGCTTGAAATGCGAAGCTGCGGAGTTGAGCCTAAACGGATGCGAATGGTGCACAGCCGCAGTGGGGAGGGGGCGCGCTTAGTGCTTATTGAAGGGCGTCGTCACGGGCGTCCCGGACTAGAGGTGGAGGCACCACTGTATATATATGCGGATGATACTGCTGGAGCTGATGCTGGTGACACGGCGCCGCAGCGCAATTACACTGCTGAGGTGGCGGGATATTACGATCTCTGTTGAGAACCCTCCTGGATGCGTCGCAGTTTATCCAGGCGCTTCTGCTTGCTCAGGAGCTGGAACATAGCGCTGCGCACCTTCTCATCTTTTATGGCGCTCACCATCTGTTCCACTTTCCGGGTTTCCATGGCGCTGAGCTCAGGCAGTACCAGCTCAGGCTCCGGTACTTTGCGGAAGGGGGCTTCCGGCGGTTTGCGTCTTAGGTACATACTCTCGATGGGGGTGCAGTTCAGCTCGCGGTTTATCTTGGCGAGAATCTGTGGTTTAAGAAGCTGGAGTTGCTGCATCCACACTGCGTGATCCACCCGGACCTCCAGTACATTGTTGCGGATGCTTGCGGGGCGTGCGTGGGCCGCGATCTGAGCCCCTACAACCTTGTCCCAGATAAACCACACCTGATGCTGTTCGATGCGGGGCGCGATCCCCATATCGCTGAAAAGCGCTTTAACGATGGTGCGGGTGGTAGCCCCAAATCCCGGGGCGGAAAATCTGGTGCTCATGGGTTGTATCTCCTGCGCATCCAGCCTCCGCTGAGCTGACCGATTACCGCACATGCGAGGGTGAACGGAATGATCTGCCAACTGAAGCCGAACATGACGCGGAGCCACACAATAAAAGGGATGGAACAGTGGATATAGAAAAACCACACCAAAGAACCCTTGCGCGTGTTCTGGCGTAGATATCCCAGCACCACATTGCTCAGCAGGGCAAAGGCGAGGAGTTCGGTTAAGTGAATCCAGTAATAAGGCACGGTTGAGGTCACTGTCCTGCGAGTTAGAGCCGGGATGAAAAGGAGTGTATCCGGGCGCATAGTACAAAATTAAAGGCTGATTTCACCTGTTTCAGGGCACTTTAGACATTTACGCTCTTGCTGTCAATCGGCAGGGAGATGGCACGGCATAAAAAGGATTTCGTATTATGAAAATGGTAGAGGCGCATCACCGTCTGGTGGTGTTTAACTCAGTGCACCGCGTGATGGTGGCCGAACAAAAGCTGATGAATAAATTTGATATTCTCCTGATACCGGTACCGGCGGCGATTTCGGCAGACTGTGGCATGGTGTTACGTATTTGCCGTACGGATGAAGATCAGATTATAGAGATACTGTGCGAGTCCGGTTTGGAGCCCTTTAGTATCTATGCTCCTGAAGGGGATGGTTACGAGGAAGTCAGGGAATTTTCTTGACAATCCCTGGAGGCCTAACTATAGTCTCCGTTTGCTATTTTCGAACAATTGCCTGAATAATGGGGTAGGGATGTTTGACGGTTTAAGTGACAAGCTGGATTCGGTATTTAGTAAACTCCGCGGCCAGGGGCGGCTGAGCGAAGCACAGGTGATAGAAGCACTGCGTGAAGTGCGTCTGGTTCTCCTCGAAGCGGATGTAAACTTCAAGGTTGTTAAAGACTTTATCGCTGCCGTACAGGAACGTGCCACAGGCACCGATGTGCTCAAAAGCCTCACCCCGGATCAG
Organism: Desulfuromonadaceae bacterium; assembly: GCA_046482505.1. Lineage (GTDB taxonomy): Bacteria > Desulfobacterota > Desulfuromonadia > Desulfuromonadales > Desulfuromonadaceae > JAIVHC01. The sequence continues at coordinate 15,236 of JAWOFA010000058.1, forward strand.
CAGGTTATAAAGATTGTCCGTGATGAGCTCGGGCGTCTGATGGGGGAGGGTGAAGATAACCAGCTCGACCTCGCTGCGAGTCCCCCGGTATCCCTGATGCTCTGTGGTCTGCAGGGTGCGGGGAAGACCACCACCTGTGGCAAGTTGGCAAAGCGTCTGCGTCAGGATAAACGCAAACCCCTGATGGTACCTGCAGATGTGTATCGCCCCGCAGCGATTGACCAGCTCAAGACCCTGGGGCGCCAGCTCGAAATTGACGTGTACGATTCAGATCCGGGTCAGAATCCGGTGGATATCTGCACCCAGGCACATACATATGCCGCGAATCATGGCTACGATACCCTTATCCTCGATACCGCGGGGCGTCTGCATATAGACGACACCCTCATGGCGGAACTCGAACAGATCAAGGCCGCGCTTGAACCACGCGAGGTGTTGTTTGTCGCTGATGCCATGACCGGGCAGGATGCGGTTAATGTCGTTAAGGAGTTTGATGCGCGTCTCAATATCTCCGGTGTGATACTCACCAAGCTTGATGGTGATGCACGTGGGGGGGCGGCGCTGTCGGTGCGCGCCGTAACCGGGAAGCCGATTAAGTTTGTGGGTGTGGGTGAGAAGCTCGATGCCCTTGAGGTGTTTCACGCCGACCGCATGGCACAGCGCATTCTCGATATGGGAGATGTCCTCTCTCTGATCGAAAAGGCTGAAGCCAGCATAGATCAGGATGAAGCGGAGCGCATGGAAAAGGCGATGCGCAGTGAAGGCTTCACCCTGGAGACCTTTCG
>JAWOFA010000072.1:0-8320 GCA_046482505.1 Desulfuromonadaceae bacterium
TCGGCGACAGAACGCGCGCATCTGATCCAGGATTGATACACCCTGGTCAAAGCTTACATCCTGCTGATCGCTGCGATCATAGCAATGTCGGCAGTAAAGATCGCAACACTGCGTGATATGTCATTGGAGGGTGAACGCTTCGGCTCTCAGAAAATGCTCAGGGGTTGTTTCCGGAGCAGGAAAATCCTCCATTTGTCGATGCAGGAGGGATTCAGGCTGCAGAATCAAACCCTTGTTAACCCCCTTATCGATCATTCTGTCCAGCACGCCCACCGCCTTGCCCTGAGCGGCTGCGACCTCGTGCAGATCTAGTTGCTCTGCAACCAGTTTGAGCGCCAGAAGATCATCTGCACTCGCCACATCTATGCGGCAGAGTTCATCCCGAGTCTGTTTCCATATCAGAACAAATTCGCTCCCCAGCTGCGGCTCTGCAGCCTCGCCTTGAAGAACTTTAGGCAGCCCCTTCCAGCCCACTTCAATCAGATTCAGAGATGGATTGATGCACAGCTCTTTTGCGGGCACCTCTATCTCTGCAGAGTCACACCCACATTGGTACCAGGCGAGTTCAAGCCGCGCCAGATCCGGCAGATACGCCGGCACATCCTCTCCCGCCATGACTGCTTCCAACTCCTGCGGAAATTCCTCCGCCACCCGCAGGTTCTGCGCAAGATTCTGCGGCCTTAGAGGGCTAAGCCGCTCAAGAGATTCAGGGAAGATCTCGCGTAATGCTATCGGCATGCTTGACTCCAAAAAAAACGGATTGACGCTTTAAAAAACGATCAATCCGATGATAGAGGTATCAGTAAAGATGAACAAATGAAAAATCTTACGGTGTCAGTACCTACGGTACTGATCAGTTGGATCCGCCTCAACCACTCGCAGCAGGCTTTTTCTTGGGTTCTTCTTCGTCGTCGGTACCCACGGTACCGTCAGAGTGTCCCCCTCAGCCGCTGGCAGCAGGTTTCTTTTCTTTCTCGGTGCTCACGTCACCGTCACTTTGACCGCCTCAGCCACTCCCTGCAGGTTGTTTCTCATCTTCGGCGCTGACCGCGCCTTGGTTGTTTGCGCCTCAGCCGCTGCCGGCGTGAGCCTGAGTCGGTAGAGAAACTCCCGATGCAGACATCAGGGTTGCAATCCCCAGACCCGCAAGGATTTTTTTCATCTCTGTGTCACGCATGTAACCCTCCTGAACATTAAGCAATCGGTTTAGGCAATAGAATTTTCTATAACGATCTGTTTTGCCTATCCCTAAACATAACCGTTGAGACACAAATGTCAAACACGCGGAAGCGAAATATAAACAAAGGGATATTTACCCCCCATACCACCTGTTTTCGATCTCCGCTTAAGTCTGCATCTCGGTTACACGAACCTGCGGGTATGCATCAGGACGTTTCACCAGGGGGATTCCAGCCGGGTCTCTCCAGTAAGGGCGCTGTTGCTTAAACGGCATCTTCAGCAAAGTCACAGGGTGGTTATCCTCGGGATGCGCATACGCCGGCACCCCTATGCGGATATCTTTTTGCGGCACATTAAGGCGGAGTGAGCGATGCAATCGATCCCAGCAGGAAAATACCGTGGAATAGTCGGAGTTGGTTTCGTTGCGTATGCTGGAATGGTGGATGCCATGCATCCTCGGGGTTACAAACACCTTGTTTAATATGCGCTCCGTCTGTAGCGGGAGCTTCACATTGCTGTGGTGGAACAGCGTCCCTGAGATAAACACCAATTCGTACATGAAGTACATCCAAGCCGCCGGACCGATGAGAAGAACCTGCATGGCGCGGAATGCCGCAGAATAACCGATCTCCACAACATGGAAACGAAACGCCGTGGTCACGTCCAGGTCGGGATCTATATGGTGCACATTGTGGAAGCGCCATAACAGCGGCACACCATGATTCGCCCGATGCCACCAGTAAAACGACCAGTCAAACAGCACAAAAGCGATGCCGAACTCTAGCGCAACAGGTAGATGCAGGACTCCCAACAGCCCGTACTGAGGTTCGGCAGACTGCCCCAGCAAATGATCCACCGACGGGCTCACGGTTATCGCCGCGGTGCCCAGAGCCAGTAAGGTAATAACCCCATTCACCCCTACCCTCCTCCACACAGAATGCGTTGCACTCCGCAGCGGAAAACGCCGCTCAAGCAGGAAAAGAAGTAGATAAACCACCCCTGCAACCAGAGGTATCAACCATACGGGCTGTTGAGTCATGTTTTACCTCTCAGGATGTTCACGTCGAATTGCCTGGATAATTTCATCCAGGCGCTGCAGAAAGCGGGATCGGTCACTTTTCTTCAGTGGTGGAGGGCCACCGGTTATCTCACCGGCGTCACGCAACTCCGATAATAGATCCCGGGTGGCGACAGAATCGCCGATATTTTCCTCGGTAAACGGCTTCCCTGTGGTGCCGATAACGCGCGCTCCCTTCTTCAGGCAGCGGCTCGCAAGGGGTATATCTGCGGTGATTACGATATCAGCGCGTTCCACGTGCTCGACAATCCAGTCATCAGCCACATCCGGTCCGGCATCCACTACTTCCAGAACAACACCCTGTCCGGCAGGGACCCGCATCCAGGAGTTGGCGACCAGGGTAACAGCCAGACGGTAACGATTTGCAACGCGATACACCTCCTGTTTCATGGGGCAGGCATCAGCGTCGATATAGATATGCAACAAAAGAAATCCTTTTCAATGGCTAACTAATCAGCTGAATAATCACTTCAATTGCAGGTTGAGCCCGGCCCACACAATAGAGGAGATTATTCGTCTGTATAGCCTTAAGTTGCGCGCCGAGCGCTCCGGCGCGCACTACTACTGGAGTATACGCTAAGCGCCGTAACGGTAACCAATATTAGTCCCATACCGAAAATCTGCACACCCACGAGGGTTTCATTGAAAACCAGGACGCCGAACAGGGCGGCGGTGACCGGCTCGACCATTGCCACAATCGAGGCCACCGCTGGGGCGGTATGCTTCAGTCCCACAATATACAGAATAAAGGATAAACCACCGCCCAGCAGCCCCAGAACCGCGAACAGTGGCCAGCTCGGGGTACTGAGCACGGCCACGATCTGATCCGCATCCCCAAGCCAGATAAGGATACTCGCAAGTGCCGTGAACGCTATCGCGAGAATCGCCTGCGGGCTGCCGTGGGGTGCCGCATACTTAAAGCCGAAAATAAATACCGCATAAGAGAGGCCGGAAAGGAGCCCGGCCCCTGCCCCGATAAGCGTAACGCCTCCGGCCCCAACCGCGTAAATACGGGTTAGTAAGACAATGCCCAGCATGACCATCACGATTGCAGCCCATTTAATTGGGGTGGGTTTTTCAAGTTTGAGGGTGAAGGACACCAGGTAGACAAACACCGGAGCGCAGTACATCAGGGTCGCTGCCACGGCGATACTCCCCTCGGCGATGCTTATAAAGTAAAAACTGAAGTTTCCCGCTACGCCTACACCTGCAATAATCGACCATAGCCATAGGTGGATATTTGTCAGGCCGTTGCTGCGCGGGCGCAATCCAAGCCACACGAGGACAAACACCAGGCCGATGGCGCCACGGTAGAACGATACCACTATCGGGTCCCAGCCGTTGGACATCAGAATCCCGGCGATACCCCCCGATAATCCCCAGAATAGCGCCGCCAATGCCACAAACAGCGTGCTCATCCGCGCCATGTTGTCTCCTTTTTGTCTGCTGAAATCAGCTGCATCAGTCCTCAACTCTGGTAGAGGGTTGAAAAACCGGCTGCCTAATGACATTTAACATTGCAACAGCCTAGCAGCTATTTATCTGCGCGTATAGATTGTGTAACCCATAAAATCAACACTTAAATCAAGAAGATTCCCCCTTGTGAAATTATGGGAGCGGGAATGTCGATGCCACCTGAGTCAGCATGTAGTACTCATCCACTTCATGAATGAGGTAATTAACAAAAGCTCGATTAGCCGGAGAGAGGGTGGCATCTTTTTTCCATGCTATGGCCAGATCCAGGAAAATCGGCGGATCACAGGATATGTTCAAGATATCCGGATCATTACATGCAGCCATTTTAAGCAGAAACGCCAGACCGAGTTCCTCCTTCACCAGACTTTTTACCAACGAAGCCAGGTTGGTCTCCGCCATAACCACCGGCTCTATCTTCTCTGCTGCGGCTAGTTCATCCACAAATTTGCGCAGATGATACCCTTTGTTAAACAGTACAGGGGCACATTCAGCAGTTCTCGAACATCACACTGCTTTTTTCCCGCCAGAGGATGAAAGCGATGGACGCATGCTACCACTTCGTCACGCAACAGATGGTGTGAATCCAGCCCCTCCGGAATTTCGCCACTGATGATGCCGATATCGATATCGCCCGATATTATCTGGCGTTGAATATTCCATGCGCTATCCCCCGAAATGGATATGTCCAGTGCCGGAAATTCCCGCTTGAAACTTGCAATGATTTTTGGAAAAAAGAAACTGCTCAACATCGGAGTCAGCCCCACCTGCACCTCCCCTTTGAGGAGACCGCGAAGGTCTGCAATTTCCTGACGTGCCTGATCCACTTTCCGGAAAATATCTCGTGCACTCTGCGCCAGTGATTCACCTTCTACGGTAAGGGTAATCGTTCGATCGCGGCGGGTAAAAAGTTTTGCTTCCAGTTCTTCCTCGAGTTTCTTTATCCCGATACTGATGGCGGATTGGGCAATGTTCAGGGTCTCTGCCGCCCGGGTAAAGCCTCCACTATCTACCACCGCGAGAAAAAACTTCAATTGTCTCAGATCCATGCATCCTCCTGGTTAGGCCTCTTCCAGTATCAATCTATTATATGTATGGATAAGATATAAACAATATATTTCTAATATCAAAACTGTTCTGGTACGCTGAAATTAACCCTTGAGCCCTATGCAAAACCGCACCAAGAAGTGCAACTATGAGGAGAGAAATATGGCGGTATACCTCGATTGCAACGCCACCACCCCGGTTGAGCCCTCTGTTGCCGCCCTGGTAGCAAGGTTTACCCAAAAAGACTTCGGCAACGCTGCGAGCCCCATCCACGACTACGGCCTGTTCGCGCGGTCTGCGGTGGAACATGCACGCAAACTGGTGGGGAAGGTGGTTAGCGCGCGTCCTGACGAAGTGATCTTCACCAGTGGCGCCACTGAGAGCAACAACATGGCTATTCTGGGGCTGATGGAGCACGGAACCAAGACCCGGCGGCGCCATGTGATAACCAGCGCTATCGAGCATAAAGCGGTACTCGAACCCTTTGAGCACCTGGAACGCCAGGGCTTTGAGGTGGATATTCTCCCTGCCGGGTTCGATGGGCGTTTCAGGGTGGAACATCTGGCGCAGGTGCTCCGCCCCGACACATTGCTGGTGTCTACCATGCACGTAAACAATGAAACAGGCGTGCTCCAGCCGCTGGATGAGGTAGCGCAGCTCCTTGCCGGGCATGATGCCTTGTGGCACGTAGACGCGGCCCAGGGCTACGGCAAGGAGCTTGAGCAGCTTACAAGCCGGCGCATCAACATGCTCTCGGTGAGCGGGCACAAGATCTTCGCCCCCAAGGGGATCGGCGCCCTCATTCTGCGCAAAGAGGATGGGCGTTTCCCGCCGCTGCAGCCACTGGTGTTCGGCGGCGGACAGGAGCAGGGTTTCAGAGCCGGAACCCTGCCGGTGCCATTGATTGCCGGCTTTGGTGAAGCAGCCAAACTCGCCCTGCGCACACATGCCGAGCGCCGGGAACAGTGTGTTGCTTTTCGGGAAAAAGTGCGCAGGATGCTCGCTACCTTGGATATTAAACAAAACGGCGCGGAAGCATGGACCCTGCCCCACTCCATCAATATTTCGCTCCCCGGCATTGCATCCGATCAGGCGATTAACGCCCTGAAAAACGCGATAGCCATTTCGAGCACATCCGCCTGTACCTCACATACGCACACCCCGAGCCATGTCCTTGCCGCAATGGGGCGCTCCCCATCGCAGGTCGAAAGCTCGCTGCGCCTCTCCTGGTGCCACATGACCCCGGAGGTTGATTGGGATGCGGTTAGCGCAATATTGCGCCATCTGCGGTAAATGAACATATGAACAGGAGCCCACTATGAATGTATTTACACAACTCGAACAAGCGGTAAATGAGCAATTTCACCACGGTGACCTGCCTCAATGGCTTGCAGACCCTGTCCTTGAGGTGGCTCATTCCCCTCATCTGTATCAGGACAATGAATATCTTGTGGAACTGCTGCTGGATCAGGTGGAGGAATACGATGTGTACGCCGAAGCCGGATGCTGCAAATGGGCTTATGACCATGAAGATATCGCCCGAACCCTGAAATGGCTCAAGGAGGGGAAAAAATGAATGTATTCGAGCGCTTGAAAACCGCAGTGGAAACAGCTCAGGATGAGCAGGATTTACCCGATTTTATCGCCCAGGATATCCAGGCGATTCTCCAGCGCCGCGCCGACTTTGCCGAGCGCGAAGCTGAATTGGAGCAGCTCATTGAGATGCTGGAGATCTATGATGTGTACGGCCAGACCGGATACCTCGGCATGGGGGTTGACAGCGCAATTCTGCAGGGAGCGATAGAGAAGCTACTGCGGCGTAGCTCCCCTTAATCACTCGGCCATCAGGGCATAAGATGGGGCTTGGCTTCGTCTGCTTGGTTTACAGCAGAACATTCAGTCCCAGAAATATCTGACTGAGGAACAGAAGAATGATGACAATGCCTAAACCAAAATGCAAAGTTCTCCAGTTTGGACTCGTCCCCTGGATGTTTTTTGATACCCACCAGGTAGAAAAAACCGCCGCAACCAGCAGTGTGCCTACGCCCAAGTGAAGCGGATATTCTACCATAACCCCATGGTGAAGGTATGTGAGCATCAACCCTGCCAGGTAACCCAGGGGCAGAAGAGCGGCAATGACCGGACCCAGTTTCCGATGGCGCCTTATTTTCACAGCCTCGGGTTTACCCGCAGATATGCGGTTTTTACGTATACCCCATCCCAGGCCTGCCTGGTAGATAAAAGCAATGAACAGACAGACATTGAAAAGAGCGTGTCCGATTGTCATGTAAGGGAAAAGCATCTCAGGTATATCCATCATCTATCCTCTCTCTATTCACGTACTTCCAGAATCCCCTCCATCCCCTTGTCTTTATGGCTTTCAAAAAAGAGGAGCTTCTTGGTGCAATAAAACGGGTATTTCCCTACTTTTGTCGGCGTGAAGGAAACGCTCTCAGGTGTGCTTGAGATATCAAATTTAAAATCAATCCCTGCTTCGGGTGAATGCATGGCGACATCGTGGGGAACCATCCCGGACTCTTTGGTAAATTCCAACTCAACGGGTACATCTACTTTAACGATGATATAGTTGGGATCAAAGAAATGGCTGCCACCTATGATCTCAACCTTCTGTACCCCCTCATCGTTTATTTCGGGAGTAACCTTTTTAATTTGTGAATCACTCGCTGCGCCTGCTGAAACAGAAAAAACTAAAGACAAAATTACGCTCAGAAGAATATACTTCGGTGTGTCTTTCATTGTGATCTCCTTTATCTCAACCCTTCTTGCCCTGTTTGCTCGCCTGCTGGGCAGCGTGATGTGCCACAGCAAAAGCCCTGCTCTCATCGCCCGCATATTCCTTGTACGCATTATTGAATGCTTCAAGAAATGCTTTCTTCTGGTGCGTAGTATACTTCTGCACCTGCTCTTGGGGGAGGTCACTAATCGACTTATACGGCAACTTGCGTCACCTCCTCAACTGCCGATGTGGAAAACCGGGAACACCACCCTGTGCTTCTGTCGAGCTGGCCTGTGGACCCTGAACACTATACACAACTTTAGTTCAATGGGAAAAAATCGCAAGGGCGGTTATGGATATTTTGATATTTAAAGCGCAAGAATTACGTAGTAAAATTCCAAGCTTCCTTATGGGACGAGCAGGATGGCAGGGCAGAAGATTTTCTGAAAGGATTTAAGCATGGATGTGGTGGCGATATATCAGTTGCACGGCTCTGCCGAGGAGCTCGCACGTGATCTCGCCGCTGCCCTGGGGATCACCGCATACGAAACACGCCCACGCGTAAGCGTGCCCGGCGGCGGTCCGGCTGTGGTAGCGAGTTTTGCCGCAAGCGCACAAGCGCATGAATGCGCTGCACGTCTGAATACAGCGGGTTTTAAAACCCTGGTGATGCAACCCGATCAAATGGAAACGGATGCGAACCGCCTCCTGATCGGGCAAATTCACTTCTGCCCGCATGCCCTGAAGCTTATCAGCCACGCGGGGCAACAGCTTGACCTCCCCTATCATGAAGTAAAGCTGCTGTT
>JAWOFA010000156.1:0-7992 GCA_046482505.1 Desulfuromonadaceae bacterium
CCGCGTTCGTTTATCAGGTGCACTACGCGCTGGGTCAGGGTGCTGGTTTTCCCCGATCCGGCTCCGGCTAGAATCAGCAGGGCACCTTCACCATATTCAACCGCTTCGCGCTGCTGAGGATTGAGCGCAGGGGTATTATCAGACATGTTCTTCCTCCAGGGTACGTGCCATCAGGGCGCGATTGTACGCCGAAACCATATCGCGGCGCGAAATCAGCCCGATGAGTTTTCTGCTGTTGTTCTGCGCCACCACCGGCAGCTGCTCAATGTTGCGATAGCCGATCTTGCGCATCGCCTCATCCAGGTTTTCTCCCGCAGACACCGTGGTTACATCGATAGTAGCGAGCTCCTTCACCACGATTAAGTCGAGAAGGTCCTTTTCAAACACCACGCCGAGAAAATCCTGCACCGATATAATGCCGCTCAGCTCTCCCCGGGCATTAATAAGGGGGAAATTGGTGTGGCGCGTGTTGGAGATAAACTCCGCAAACTGGCGCAACGTCATCCACTCCGGGATGGTTTCAGGGCTCTTCACCATCACCTCTCCAACCTTGATCGATTTCATGATGTTGCGCTCTTTCCCCGCAGAGAGGTCAATCCCGGCGCGGGAGAGTTCAATGGTGTCGAGGCTGTCCTTCTGGAAATGGCGGCAGATGGTGGTGCCGATGACACACGCGAGCATAATCGGAACAATAACCTCATACGAAGAGGTCATCTCCCATATTAGAAAGATCGCTGTCATGGGGGCATGGGTCGCAGCGGAGAGGAACGCCCCCATGCCGATGAGGGCAAAAGCGCCGGGCTGTATCGCCAGCGAAGGCAGGAGTGTGGCAGCAATCTTGCCGAAGCCACCGCCGGTTACCGCTCCTAGATACAACACCGGGGCAAACAAACCTCCGGGGAGACCGGAACCAATGGTGATAGAGGTCGCCAGAGCCTTGAACAGAATCAGAGCCAGAAGGAGGATTATGGTGCCCTCGCCATTCAGAAACTGATCCATGAATTCGTAACCATTACCGAACACCTGGGGCATGGCAATGCCGATAACCCCCACCAGAAAACCGCCCAGAATCGGCTTGGTAAGGCGCGGAAGGCGGATTTTATCGAACAGGGACTTGACCTGCATGTGGGCTCCTATGAAGCCCGAAGCGAGCACTCCCACCACAACCCCGAGAAGAGCATACAGAAGTAACTGCCACAGGGAACCAGCCTGATAGGGCGGCACACTGAACACCACCTCATTGCCAAGGAGGGCGCGCGACACCACGGTGCTCATGCCACTTGCGATTACGATGGGAGTAAAGCTCGAAAGTTCAAATGAAGCCAGCAGGACGATTTCGTGGGCAAAAAACACCCCCGCGATAGGGGCATTGAATGTTGCAGCGACTCCGCCGGCCACCCCGCATGCCACCAGGACCTTGAGGCGGTTACCGCTCACCTTGAAGCCCTGGCCGAACTTACTCCCCACCGCGCCGCCGATCTGGGCGATGGGGCCCTCCTGCCCCGCACTGCCGCCGGTACCGAGAGTGATAGCGCTCGCGAGACCGCGCGTTATGATGGTACGCCCCGGAATCTTTGCGCCCCGCAGGTTGACCTGGGCGAGAAAGGAGGAGAAGCCGAACTTCATATCCGAGGCAAAAAAGATCCCGAACGGGATCAGGAGTAGCGCCCCGGTAAGCGGAAACAGCACCACCAGAAATCGACTCGCGCTCCAGTGCTCAAAGGAAATATTGAACATCTGCAGCCCCTGCTCCATAACGAGCCAGTGAAAAAACTCGATAGCACGCCGGAACAGGAAATTGCACACCCCTGCCAGAACCCCAATGAGGAGGGCAAGGATGACCATAAAGGTGTTTTCACTGACGGAAAAACGGGACAGAAGAGCGAGGGTACGTTGACGCATGTAGCGAAGCATGGGAATACCACCTGTTGCCATATAAACGTCTACCCACTGAAAGATGGGTAACGTTTCACTTGAAAAACGACAAAAGAGGTAATACTACGGCGCTTTATCCGCGCTGTAAAGGGCAAAACAGTTGCTACTGCGCGTCTGCCTGCGCATCAAGGAGGGCTAGAAAATCCTCCTCCGGCTGGGGTTTAGCATACAGATAGCCCTGGGCATATTTGTAGCCCATCTGTTGCAGATAACCGGCCTGCACCCTATGTTCGATCCCCTCAGCTACGAGATGAGACCCCATGACACGGGTGAAAGCCACCAGCGATTGTGCCAGAGCCGCATCGGTACGATTTTTATGAATATCCGTTACAAAGGCGCGGTCGAGTTTGATCTTATCCACCGGGAAACGCTTCAGATATGCAAGTGAAGTGTACCCGGTGCCAAAATCATCCAGCGCGAGGCCGACACCGATTGTACGCAGCTCATTCATACGTGTTATGGCCTGTTCCACATCCTGCAACATCAGACTTTCAGTCAGTTCCAGTTCGAGGCTTGAACCCGGGATTTTATAACGCTCTACAATATCGGCCACAATCTCTACAAAATCATCTTCCATAAACTGCGCCGCAGAAACATTTACTGCGATGTATAACCAGCACTGATGTTCGGCGTGGTAGCGTTGAATCAGATCTGCGGCCTGCTCCATAACCCAGGTTCCAATGGGTACAATAAGCCCGCTTTCCTCCGCCACCGGGATCATGCGATCCGGCCCGACCCAGCCCAGTTCAGCAGAATGCCAGCGCAACAGAGCCTCAGCACCAACAATAGCCCCCGTGGCAATTTCCACCTGGGGTTGATAGTAAAGTAACAGCTCATTGTTCGCCAGCGCTTTATGCAACTGTGCTTCGAGCTTCAGATCTGCGCTGGATTCGGTTGAGAACTCCGCAGAGAAAAAACAGTAACGATCCCGCCCCCGCTCCTTGGCCTGGTGCATGGCTGTATCCGCCTGCTGCAAGAGTTTTGTATGCTCACGCGTATTCTGCGGATACAGAGCGATGCCGATACTGCCCGTCATGAACAGATCAACCTCATCAACGTGCAGTGGCTCACGTATAGCGCTCAACAGTTTTGTGGCCACCTGGCGCAGGGAGTGTTTATCTACTACATCAGGGAGCAGAAGGGCAAACTCATCCCCGCGCAGGCGCGAGAGGGTATCAGACTCCTGTACACAATCGAGCAGACGTTTGGAGGTTTCCACCACCACCCGGTCACCAGCTCCATGTCCGAGACTGTCATTAACCTTTTTAAAATTATCCAGGCCGATACTCATAACCGCCAGAAAACCGCGATATTCGCTGCGCTCATTCTCCATGTGGAGAAGAGCCTGCTGCAGACGGTCGCGGAACAGCATCTGGTTCGGGAGCCCGGTGAGGAGATCGGTCTGCGCCATGCTGAGCAGCCTTTCCTCCTGCGCTTTCTGAGTACTGAGATCGGTAAAAATCGCGACATAGCGCCGGGATAATCCCTGTTCATCTTCGAGACGGCGGATAGTGAGCCACTCGGGATAAACCTTGCCAACCTTGCTCCGATTCCAGATCTCTCCCTGCCACACACCATGCTCCAGCAGCTCATCCCACATGTGCCTGTAGAAATCACTATCGTGGAGTCCCGACTGCAAGATGCGTGGATTCTTGCCCAGCACCTCTGCTTCGCTATATCCGCTGATTGCACTGAAGGCGCGGTTTACTGCGAGGATAGTCCCTTCCATATCAGTCACCACCATCCCCTCGGTGTTGTTCTCCACCACCAGGGAAAGCTGGCGCAGATGCCACTCTTTTTCGCGCCGCTTAGTGATATCCCGCACCGCGCTCAGTATCGCTTTCTGTCCCGCAAAGGTGATACACGCGCTGTGAATCTCCACCGGCACCTTGCGACCGGTGCTTGTCCGCTGCTCACATTCAAATACCTTGGAATCCCCCGTGAGGACGCTCTCGAAGTTTTTGCACGCCTCGTTATCGCACATCAGCTGGGTTGGCGAAGCGTTCAATTCGTCTGCAGAACAGTCCAGCATATGCAGAAGAGGTTCATTGGCGAGAAGCACGTTACCTTCGCCGTCACGCACCACGATCCCATCGGGGCAGTTGTTGAAAATACTCTGGTACGAGCGTTGCTGGCGCTCCATCTCTCCCCTCATGGGGTCAAGGCCTATAGAGCGCACCACCATCCAGAGCAGACGCCCGAACGCGGCCACAAATACAAAGATAAACACACCCACTATCCAGCTATTGTGGGCCCACATCAGGGTCGAGTCAGCAGCACTCTTTTTTAACTCCAGGACGTGCGGTTTCCCCTCCGGGCCACCTATTTCCGTCTCCGCTTCCCACTGATACACGCGCTGGGTCTTCGGACGGGTGGCGCGAAAAATTTCAAAATCATTAGGAGCGTACAATACCAGTTTCTCATACGCACTGTTGCGCGCAAAGAAGCCGCTCAAGGTGTTGCGTATCTGAACATAATCGGAACGCAGGAGGGGTTCTGTCAGCAGGGTAGCGAGGAGGCTCTGCTCCGTTTTAAAGGAATAGGCCATAGACTCTTGCAGGAGGTGTTCGCGCTCATAGCTGATGAACAGCGTGCCACACAGCAGCAGTACAAGGACAGCAAGAGCCATCGCAAACTGCACTTTTTTATAGGTGCTCAAGCGGGTGGACCTATGGCGTATGCTACTCTTCACTCACACTCCTCAGGCAGGCGTTGGCATGTTGAGTATACATGCGCATATTAGCAAAATCGTCATCATGCACCGGTACGATCTTCTCCAGATCCGGACGCAACATTTTTAATGCTTTTGCACCGCTCTCATTATGATGCATAGCCTGCAAAACAGCTTCGATACCGGCTAAAAGATGCCCCTCCAGGCGCGATGTAGCAACAAAAGGATGGTCTACTACGTCCGGAACGCGATGCAGAATTCGCAAACCCTTATGCTGCATCCCTTCGAACACTTCATACTTAACTGCCCCGGCATCAAAGCGCCCGGCGAGTACAGCATAGGCCACATTCTGGTGATTTCCCACAAAGGAATAGTCATCTAAATCCTTCAGGCATACTCCCGCCTGCACGAGGATATAAGCAGGCACCTGAAATCCCATAGTAGAACCCGGAGAGGAAAACGCGATGCGCTTGTGTTTAAGCTCCGCCATCTCCTGCAGCGGGCTGTCCTCACGCACGATAATCGCGCCCTGCAATCCCGGAGTCTTCCCCTGGACTACACCCAGGAGCTGCAAATGCGCATTACGCCGGCTTGCCTTCACATACAGAGAGGGCCCCATAAAGGCAAAATCAACCTCCTCGGCGATACATTTTTCCACCAGTTCCGCATAACTGGAGCTTATATCGAGCTCAATCGGCACCCCGATCCGGGAATGGATATATTCCAGCAGAGGGGTAAAGCGCTCCCTCAGTTCCACTGCAGATAAAAATGGATGTACCCCGAAGGCCAGGACCCGCTCCTGTGCCTGTGCCTGCGGAACACACAGAACCACCAGAGTGACAACAACAATGCAGATTCGCTTGAACATCCTCCACTCCACTATCCCGGCACAAATACTGAATATTCATTTCACCTTAGCAGATTGATCGGGTATTATAAAGGCAAGAGTTGCAGTACAAACACAGGGGGGACGTATCCTGCAGTTCTTGCGCTATGAAATAGCAATATCAGCGAGAGAGGGAGATAACCTTCGCGGCTATGTTGGACAGGGGCAGAGAATAATCCACCCCACCGGCTTTGACCGCCTCCTTGGGCATGCCATACACCACACAGGTAGCCTCATCCTGGGCGAGATTCATGGCTCCGGCATCCTTCATCTCCTTCATGCCGCGCGCGCCATCATCCCCCATCCCGGTCATGATAACCCCGATGCAGTTTCTGCCCGCATAGCGCGCCGCACTGCGGAACAGCACATCCACCGAGGGGCGATGGCGCGATACCAGGGGGCCATCCTTGACCGTAACGTAGTAGCGCGCACCACTGCGCTGCAGTAACGTATGCCGGTTTCCGGGGGCAATAAGGGCGCGCCCACGGATCACCGTATCCCCATCCGCTGCCTCTTTTACCGTAAGGTTGCACAAGCTATCCAGACGACGCGCAAACGCAGCGGTGAAATTCTCCGGCATATGCTGCACGACTACGATGCCGGGTGCATCCATGGGGAACTGCATGAGAAATTCGCGCAGCGCTTCGGTTCCGCCGGTGGAAGCCCCCACAACCACAACCTTTTCAGTGGTTTCTGCCATAGCTTGTGTCCCGCCACGACGCGCACTGTTTGCGGGCATGACAGCGTCGGCAGTGAGTTTGGGTTCCACCTGTTGCGAGGGGCGGGTTCGCGTCGGCGCAACCCTGGCGCGCGCCGCCGCTTTAACCGCATCACAGATACGCACGCGCGATTCCTCCAGAAACAGCTTGGTCCCCATACGCGGTTTCTGAATAATATCCACCGCCCCGTATTCCAGGGCCTTAATAACCGTCTCCGAGCCACTTTCCACCAGGCTCGAGCACATAATCACCGGCATGGGGTGCTGGGCCATAATCTTCTGCAGAAACGTGAGCCCGTCCATGCGCGGCATTTCGACATCAAGAGTTATGACATCGGGAGCCATCCTTTCCATCTTCTGCGCTGCAATATATGGATCAGCCGCAGTGGCTATCACCTCTATACCTGGGTCCGCATTGAGAATCTGGCTCAAAGCTTCCCGCACAACAGCGGCGTCATCAACTACCAAGACGCGGATTTTTTGTCCCATATCAACCTGCTCCTATTGCCTCGCGCCCCTGCAGGCGCTTCACATACACCTTGCCACTTCCCGAAAGGAACACGATCTTTCTCCCTACGCGCCCGCCGATGTCTGAATTGAGCAGGGGAATGCGGTTCTGCTCAAGCCAATGAAGTGAAGCCTCTACATTCAACTCCCCTACGTGGCGGAAACCACCCTCATTGCGGTAAAAACTGTTTGCACCCCCGAACATCTTCGCTTCCAGTTGGCGCGTATTGGCTCCACTGGTGTTGAGAGACCGCAGCATTTTATCCAGAGATACCGTAACGAAGCGATCGTTATCACACCCTTCGGGGAGCATGGCATGATTCATAGCACCCAGGCGCGTATACGGGCAGTACAAAGTTACGCTTACGCACGAACCCAATACTGTCTCGACGCGGCGCGGCTCCCGGGCAATGTAGTATTCCCCCGGCTTGAGATACACCACCGGCATCTGTTCGTGCTGCATGGGTTAAACCCCTCTCTTTTCACACGCATCTAAGTGCGAACATATACAGTCGAAGCCACCTGACGCAGGGGGAGATCAAATCCATGCAGAGATTCCGAATGTCCTAAAAACAGGTAACCACCCGGATGCAGATGGCGGCAGAACTTCTGTACCAGGCGCTCACGCGTATCGCTATCGAAATATATTATTACATTACGGCAGAAAATAACATCCATGGTGTAGGGGAGTGAAAAAGTCTCATCCATGAAATTGAGGCGCCCGAAGCGCACTTTGCGGCGCAGCCTGGGGGCAATACGCACCAGCTGAGAACTCCTGTCCCTGCTGCGCAGCAGATACTTGCGCCGGATGGGGGCCGGCACCGGAATAATCCGATCCATATGATACACTGCAGTTTTAGCGTGATCCAGAACACGGGTAGAGATATCGGTAGCGATAATCTCAAAGTCAAAGTGAGTGCTGCGGTGTTGCTCAGCATATTCGTTCAACACCATCGCCATGGTGTAGGGTTCCTCCCCACTCGAACAGCCCGCACTCCAGATTCTGAAAGAGCGCCCGGCGCGAGAGCTCTGCTGCCACTGGGGTAACACCGTTGCAGCAAGGTAGTCAAAATGGTTAGCTTCACGGAAGAAGTCGGTCTTATTGGTGGTTACAGCGTCAAATAACTCCACCCGTTCCAGGCTTTGCCCGGAGCTGCTGAAGAGGTAGTCACAGTATGCGCTAACGCTGTCAAGTTGAAGGGCCCGCAGGCGTTTGGACAGACGCCCACTCAGCATGGTCTTCTTGGAGTCGGTAATCTGGATTCCGAGTTCGTC
>JAWOFA010000056.1:0-11836 GCA_046482505.1 Desulfuromonadaceae bacterium
GTGTCCCAGGCAGAGCGCGAGGTGTTTGCCTCCCGGGTGGCTCAGGTCAACCCCGCTGCTTTGATTATGCATATAAACGGGATTACCGGACAGGGTGCCTATGAGCTCAGTACTATTCTGAACGCCAGCGAGACTCCGGATGAACTGCAGGCAATGGGTTTGCGCTACTCCATGCCGTCGGCGCTGTGCTCTTATTGCCTGGGAGAAAAACGGATCGGGAAGAAATATCAACTCGGCAATGTGCGCAAGATTCAGCTCGATAATCCACACGGAGATACCCATGAAGCAAACTGAAATATTCACCCTTCCGGGGCGCGAATTGTACCGTCAGCTCCCCGAAATTGCAGACTTTTTCGCCTCCTTCGACCTCATTTTAGGCGAATCTGATCAGTGTGTAAAAGCGCTGCTGGATTCGCTCTCCGCACAACAGATGGAGCGACTGGGCATGACCCCGGAACAGTTTCGCTCCGCCCTGAGTGATTACGTATCCGGGGTAGAACAACTGAATGCGGATGAGGATACCATTCGCTCCATCCATATCTGCGGAGGACGGGATAAAAGTGGTCGCGCAGAAGATGTTGATATTGAGCTGGTGCCCGGACAGATCATCTCCATTGTGGGTCCCACCGGATCGGGAAAGAGCCGCCTGCTGGGGGATATTGAATGGGTAGCGCAGGGAGATACTCCCACCGGACGCACGATACTCATCAATCAAGATGTACCGGATCCCAAATGGCGTTTTTCTACACGGCATAAGCTGGTGGCGCAGCTGTCGCAGAATATGAATTTTGTCATGGATCTGAGTGTGGAAGAGTTTATCCGCATCCATGGCGAGAGCCGCTTTGTCCCCGATCTGGACGAGAAGATAGAACAGGTAATGTCTCAGGCAAATGCATTGGCCGGAGAACCTTTCGACGCAACTACCCATATAACCGCCCTCAGTGGCGGACAGTCGCGCGCTCTTATGATTGCGGATATCGCCATCCTGAGTTCATCGCCGGTTGTGCTCATAGACGAGATCGAAAATGCCGGGATTGAACGAAAAAAAGCCCTTGAGCTCCTGGTGCGCAAAGAGAAGATCGTGCTGATCGCGACTCACGACCCGATTCTAGCTCTCATGGGGGAGCAACGACTGGTGTTGCGTAATGGCGGTATCGCCAGGGTGATTGAAACCAGCAATGCCGAGCGTGCTAATCTGGTAGAGCTTGAACGTCTGGATCGTATCCTACTACAACTGCGTCAGCGCATCCGTTCTGGCGAGACCCTTGAGTCCCTTGATTTACCCTGAAAGTGATTCCTGAATTTTTTCTGTGATGTGATACTCTTCTTAAGTTATTTCAATTTAGCTTATAGAGAGGCATCTATGACTGTACGTTCAAAATTCCAGCGTAGCCGTAAAAGCCTTTCCCTGCAGCAACATATTTTTTACATGTTTGGCGGGCTATTTGCTCTGATTACCCTGATCGGTTGTGTAACCTATACTTTTTTGGTCCTGCAACCATGTATGGAACGCGATGCACGCGAACATTTCAACCGTTCTGCCTACCAGTTGGAGCGATCCCTGTTCCAATTACTGCAACCGGCTCAGCATTTTATCAACACCGCAGCTGAGTGGACGGCGGCTTCGACACAGAATGCTGATCTTGATGCGCATTTAAATCGTCTGTTTATTCCTTTGTTAAAAAACAGTTCACCCATAACCTCGGTGGTAGCTGGCACACCCGAAGGGCAGGGGTATATGCTGTTGCAAAAGCCGGATGGCACCTGGCTTAACCGTCTTACCGATGTAGAAGAGCGTGGATCACTGCAACGCTTTATTCACTATGCTCGGGCAGGAACAGAGCTTCGCTCCTATATGGAAAAGCTGGATTACGATCACCGTCGGCGTCCGTGGTTTCAAGCCGCCATGCAGACCGCACAACCGGAAACCTTGTGCTGGACTTCGCCCTACGAGCTCTTTACCACCGGAGATCTGGGGATAACCCTCTCTACTCGGGTCGAGAATAATAATGGGAGCAATGTCGTACTTGGTCTCGATGTGATGTTGCATGATATCAGCGAATTTACCACTACTCACCGGATAGGCTCCAGCGGATTCATGCTGGTGATGAGCGAAGATCAGCATATCATCGGATATCCTCCCGTTGATATTTCTGCGCAACAACACTCGGCAGCGGCTGGATTGGAAACGGTGGAAGCTTTAAAGAGCCATGTTGTTGAACAGGCCATGGCACGCTGGAATGCAGATGCAAGGCCACAGGACGCCCTATACCGCTTTTCTGCTTCAGGTGATGAGTGGTACGGCAAGATCAGTCCGCTTCAACTCGGGGATAAGCGCTTCTGGGTTGCGATGTTCGCACCACGGCATGAATTTGCCCCGCCCTGGTCGATGGTTGTAGGGTGCGTGCTTGCTGTAATTCTTGTGGTTCTGGGGCTGGTTCTTCTGGCAACGCGCTGGATGGCG
The DNA here is from genome assembly GCA_046482505.1 of Desulfuromonadaceae bacterium. GTDB lineage: Bacteria > Desulfobacterota > Desulfuromonadia > Desulfuromonadales > Desulfuromonadaceae > JAIVHC01. The sequence continues at coordinate 2,465 of JAWOFA010000056.1, forward strand.
CAGAAAATTGCAGAGCCCATTGCTTTGGTTGCAGCCAATAGTGAATCCATTGCACAGCTCGATTTTCGCGCTGCGGAATTCAACCACAGTAACATCCGCGAAATTGAGCGTCTGGTGTACAGTCACAGTCAGATGAGTACCCTGATTCAGGAGAGCCTCAAAGCCGTTGAAGCCCAGAAACAGGAATTGAGCCAAAACATAGCAAAACTTCAGGCAACGCGCGATCGCCTACGCGAAAACGAAGTGAAATTGCAGCAGAATCTGAACTATGTACAGGCATTTTTTGACAGTCCTCTGATGGGGATCGCTCTGGTTCGCAATCGCACCTTTACCGACTGCAACAGAACTTTCTGTGCTCTTACCGGTTATGCCCCCAGTGAAGTGAAGGGGATGCCAACGCGTGATCTGTATGCCTACGAAGAGGATTATACCCGAATCGCGCGGGAATCAGTGTCTATCTTTGAAGATGGGAATATCTATACCACTGAGATCCCGCTCCGGGCTCGCAGTGGCTCCGTCACCCGAGCGCGGGTCAGCGGTTGTCTGTTTGACCGCAACGATCCGGCCAAGGGGAGTATGTGGATCGCCATTCCTCTGCCTGAAAGCAGTGAAATAAGCGAATCCTCCACATCTTCAGGCGAAAGAAATACATAGACATGATTTTTTTGATCTGGATCATGTTTTTCTCTCTCCATATGTGCAATATTTCAGCCTAAAACAGAAAAGATCACAGTTAGATCAAGCCATATGTAACCGATGGAATCGGAGGAGAAGAAAATATGCACGATGGATGTAACGGCAATTTCAGCAACGGAGCAGATATTGTTAGAAAACTACGTGTCATGGGGTTCAGTGGCCAGACTGTCCCCGGAACTTTGCACATAACTTGTGAGGGGTGTGACATCGTGTTTGAAATGCAGACCTTTGAAAGTACATGTCCCGAATGTGGACTGATCTACGGTGTAACGCCATGTCATGCCCACGATACGGCAGCGGTGATGTGTGCCGGGTATGGGGTGTAGATAGAAATATGCTTTACCGATGCCCAGTGGGGGGCGGTATACCGTACCCTCCACTGGGCACACGTTTTATTCCTTCTTGCGTCTGGATTTAAAATATTCCAGTGCGCCCCACAGTTGCGCCACCAGAGCACCGAACAAAAAACCGCCGATAACCGCAAGGGCGATGGCGCGCTCCCAACTGTTACTGCTGATGGTGCCAAAAAACAAAATCAGCCCCATACATATGCCTGTGGCAATAAAGCGGCGCATGAAGTTATCCATTGTCGTGCTCCTTTTTAGAGGTGATGATCTCAGCTTCCTCTATCCGGCGCGGGGGAATGTCCGTAAGCGGATCCGGCATCGCGGAGGGCGGCGTACGCGTAAAGCGCGCCCGGATTGAGGTGAGGATGCGCTTGATCAGATACCATATCTTAGGTAAAAGCCAGATCAGGAGTACAATAAACACCACCAGCCCGAGTAGGAATACCGCTGGATAGGTAAGGGCGACCCACAGCCCACCCACTACTGCGAGATCCTCCCCCATGGAGGCTCCCCAGTTGCTCACCGGTTCTGGTGAGGTGTTGATAAGCAGGCGCGAACCACTTTTCCCCGCATGGGTGGCGGTGGTGAGGGAACCACCTACCAACGCCGCCGCCAGCGCCACAGCCGGATTCACATCCCCTACCGCACCTGCGGCGAGCGCTGCTCCGGCCGGAATCCGGATAAAGGTGTGGATACTGTCCCAGCCGGAATCAACCCCCGGCACCTTGTCGGCAAAGAACTCCACCGCATACATGAAAGCACTCGCCCAGATCACCAGCGGTTCCTGCACAATCTGCAGAGTCTCTGGCAACAAAATCGTGCCGGAATTACCCATGAGTCCCAACACCATAATAGTGGCATACAGGTTGATGCCGCTTGCCCAGGCCGCCCCCATGCTCAGGGCAATGGTGCGCGTAATCTGATCCAGTTGTTCCATCTAGCTATCCTTTCCGCTGCGGCTATGCTTCTCGGTTGCCGCAGTGTTGGTAGGATCGGTTTTTGCGCTTCGCGTCCTGCGGGGGAGGGTACGCCAAAGTTCACCTGTAGCGAAGCAGCCCCACCCCCAGCGCAGCCAATGCAGCAACGCGAGTGCCAGCCACAGCGCCCACATGAGCATCAGAGCGCGATACACCAGCAGCGGCACCGAAAGCGCCCATGCGGTGGGGAGCGCACCGCTGCTGCGATCCTGGTACCAGTGCAGATTCCAGGCGCTGGAGTTATGCCCCGCCACCTGCATTTCAGGCATTCCCAGGAGCCCTTGTTGCACTGCCGCAATCAGCGCAAGCAATGCGCATATACTGAACAGCGCGAGCCCGAGTTGCATCGCATTGAAGGCCAATCCGTGCTGAATGCGGTTGCCATATTTTTTGCGGATCCCGAGCAGGATCAGCCAGAGCACTACCAGGAGCAGAGCGGGTAGGGGAGCCTGGCTCAGCCCCGCGCCCAGGATAAACCAGTGCCACCAGCGCAACGGCGTGGGAGCGTAACGCCCCAGCACCAGGGATGCAATCCCCAGCACCAGCACCACGCCCCAGAACAACACCGCCGGACCCATGATGGGGCCGCCGGCAAACAGCACCCAGCGGGTCTGCGGCAGGGTTAGGTTAAGTCCGATGTTGACCGCAGGGGCATTGAGCTTGAGCTCTGGAGTGGGGCTGACTGTTGCGAGATCATGTTCCCGCTTCCAGATAATTTTCACCTGCTGCGTGCCTCCCTGGAGGGGAAGGGTTAACTGAGCGCCTTCCTGCTCAATCCGGATCTCTCTGCCGTTGCGCCGCACTTGCTCAACCTCAACATCCGGACTCGGCAGGATAATGGTATGGCGTGTGGCGACACTGCTGCGGATATTCAGCTCCAGGTTGGTCTCACTGCGCTGCGCGCCGCGTTTATGCTCCAGAGAGCAGTTTTCCACCGTGATATGGTGACCTGGGGTTCCCTGGGGGCGTTCAATATGCAACCGCAGTTTCTCCTGCGCGCGCGGGTGCCATTCTGCGAGCCAGCGTCCGTTCTGGTAGGTGTATATCAGAGGCGTTCCGCTGAACGTTGCGTGCCACAGGGGGCTGAGCTGCAGGCGCCACACCTCGTGGAAGCGGGAAGTGTCAGCGCTCTGTAGTTCGATGGGGCTTTCATTGTCCAGCCTCGATTTCCACTGAACCGTCTTGGTTTCAGGCCCCAGTTCGATAAGGACGTGCCCTGCGCGGGTTTCAACTCCGGGAGTTACAATCTGCTCCCCATCCAGGAGCGGAACCGCAATCACTCCCCCTGTTCCTGTGCTGCTCATACGCCGGAGGGTTGTTTCCAGGCGCCACTCAACTCCAAGGTCGAGGTTGCGCTGTACCTCGGCATACAGCGGCAGTTCCGCTATCTCAGGCTGTCTGGTTTGCGCTTCTCCGCTGCGACTGAAACTGATGGTGGCGGTATTGGCGGGATTCTCCGTCTGATTGAGGGTCTCCCAGCCTTCGGCGGCAATGCTGATCTCTCCAGCGCGCAGCGGCAAAGGGATCTCCACCTGCGTCATGTCCGCAGGGATGGGAGCACTCAGGCTCAAAGTGGTGGTGCCACTCTCCACTCGCGCCCAGAGTTGTGCATGCGCCTGATCCTGTGCCTGATTCTGCGCCGTGCGCAACAAGATAGGTTGCGTCCCTGACTGGGTGACGACCCGGGCAGGAGCCAGTTGTCCCAGCGGAAACGCAAGCGGCACTGCACTCAGGGTGGCGCTGTTAATCTGTTGTTCAATCTTCAAGCTATGTGCGGATATCTCCACCCGCACATGTTGCAGCGCAGCGCAATCGGGGGCGCACTCTGGCACCTGGGTAAGACGCCGGCGCAATTCATCGAGTATTTCCGCTGAAGGGATGGAGTTCAGAGAATGAGCTTCGATGGTGCTCCCCGCCGGGGTGGTGGGAGGATGTTCGCGTGCGTGCGCCGGGGTGGAGAGGCACATAAGAGCGAGTGCCCCTGCCAGGAGCCCCAGCGTCAGAGCTGTGGTGCTTTGCGCCCCTGTGCGTGGGGATGGCGGATTGGCGGAAGAGCCGGCGCTGTCGCCATCTTTCCCCGGTTTAAGCGCAACGCCGATGCGCCCGAACATATACAGGGCGAGGAGCACCCCCACAACCAAACCCGCTCGCGTCACCCACGGGGTGGCAAAGATGAATTTCATGCGTTTTCCCTGGGCTATGGAGGTATTGAACTCAAAGGTCACCTTGCGCCAGTTCCACGTGGGAATCCCCGGCCCGGTCTGGGTTTCGAGCGAGGTGGAATAGCTGGGATGGGTAACGCGGGGGTGTGCATCTTCCATCACTGCGGGCGCGACCACAGCGCTTAGCATCTTCGCGTCTCTTGCTCCTGCCTGGGTGTGTTCCATAACCCTGTCGCTACGGACGCTGTTGCCTTTCTGTTGTGGGCGTAGCGGATGCGACCCGGATACAACCTCAAGTTGCGGATAGACCGCGCTGCGAATCTGCTGCGCCGCAAATACCAGCAACACCACCGCCATGGCCAGCGCCGCAACCCCCAGGTAGATGCGCACCAGCCGCTGCAAGCGCCCGTGGGGAGCAACGCGCATCAGGGCAGCAGCTCCGAGAAGGTGGAGCCAGATAAGCCTGGGTGCATTGGGCTCCTGATATGTAAGCATGAGCCCCAGCACGGCGATAAAACCGTATTTCCAGCCCCACATGCGTGCAAAGCCGATACTCAAAAGGAGCACTACAAACATATCCAGAAGCGACCACTGCTGTACCCAGGTGTGAGATACGGAATCAGCCCCAAACGCGGCGATCATACGCCATCCGGGTGGGAGGTTGAGTTCGGTGTGAAGGGCAACCGGACTGAAATCCCATCCCAGCGCCGGGATTGACGCGATACTCTGCGGCGTGATGCGGCTGTCGGCCTGGAGCTTGAGGTGCTGCTGACGCACTTCAACCCCCGCCGCGCCCTCGGCGCTGAGCCGGGTGATGAACTGCTCCTCCCCGTTCAGGTGTGCCCGCCCCAGTTCCAGCGCAGCGGTACTGTTAAGGCGCGTGCGCGTATGCAGGGTGCCGCTGATGGTGTCGCGGACGCTGTATCCCTCTGCGTTGAAATCAAGCCACATCTCACGCCTTACGCGGATGCGGTCAGCGTTGGATCTCTGGTGACCGCGTTCCTCCTGGGTGAATTTCAACTTCGTATCCATATCCATCAGATAGGTGGGCAGGTGCTTCCACTCCCGGGGAATATCGGTCTGTGCCGGGTCGAGCACGGGCGCACCGCTGATGGCTATGGAACGCAGATCGCCGTGGCGTTCAATGCTCCAGACTTCTTCCTCGGGCCAGGGGGGTGAGGAAGATGGGCGCGAGAACACCTGGGTCGCACTGCTGGTAGCGGTGTTGCGTGCCTCGAGAGTAATTTCATGTTCGCCCGCTCGGGCCAGAAGGCGCAGGCGTCCGTCATCTTCAAGGCGTGCCGGAATTTCACTCCGGATATCCAGGGCGGTGAAGCCGTCGGGGAGTACCCTGGCGGTGATAATTTCCCGCTCATTGCCGGAGACCCGCACCTTTATGATGGTGGTGAGTATCTGCGGGATACGATCTTCCAGATGGCGATATATCTGAAATGAAACGCCCGGCTGTGTGTCTTCGGCACGCTCTCCTGCCTGACGCAGCTGCAGTTGGTTGCGCGCATATTCAGGCGCAGGGATGTATTTGCCGTTGAGTTCGAGTTCTATCAGACCCGCTCCCGGCGTAATGGGGATCGAGTCGGGAATGCGCTTCCACTTCAACTCCCCCGCGATGTCAAATGTGCCCGCCTCGAGCAGCAGCGCAGGACGCTTGTTATGGCGCAAGATGGGGGCATCTTTGCCGGCATTGGTTACATTCCGGGGCCAGTAGCGGGGCGAGCCGGGCAGGATGATCCAGCCTTTCTTGTCCAGCCGCCCGCTTAGGAGGAATTCCGTTCCGTCAGCAGTGGCCTGCAGGTGCAATTCAGAGGGCCAAACGCACTCACGCTTATCCGTTTGCCCCCACACGAGGGGACAATAGTACGCGCCCTCCTGGTGCAGGACCCAGTCAGCCCAGGGTTGGAGGACGGGGGGAAGTTTATCCTGCGGGAACGGCGCCGCAGGAGATATTCTGCAGGCAAGGAGCAGAAAAATCAGGATTACACCAGTGACGCTGGCAAGGTGTAATAATTTAGAACGCAGATGCATGAGAGGGGTCCTTGCTCGAAAAGAAAATTACATAAATATGAAATTGCAGCAAATGCGACGGCCAAGCGGGAAAAACGCGATAAAAAAGGAGACTCTGCTGCTTCGCATTATGCATGTAATGGCTTGCTGTTAAGGGCTCTCAGGTATCTGTTCTTGCAGCGCACTGACTCTGGTTCTGGCCTGATGGAGAACTTCATTTAGCTCCCGCACTATGACATAGCTGTCACCGTGAGTTTCATCCGCGAGTCGGTGCCCCATCTCCTGCACCACAAAGAGCAAATCAGAGAGTTCGCGTATGGTCTCCACCCGTTCCTTGGCCAAGGTCAGTTCGTCATGCATGCTATCCTCCGTGGTCAGTTTTATGTTGCCTGTATAACACTATATTACACAATAGCAAATTGGTGCAGAAGGGCAAAGCTCTCCAGTATTTATGCTCTTCGGTAAGTAGGGGACAGCGTGACGGAAATGTATTGACACACTTGCGAGAGCCCCTGTATCTATGAAATCCTGTTATGCTTCTTTAAGAAGCAGATTGTCGAGGATAAAATATACCAAATAGCTTTTCTACAAGTGTGTTAAGCCAGACAGGGAATCAGGATGGGGGTACAGCCCGGCAGCGCTAAAATAGAAGAAAACCGTCTGATTCTCAGCGGAGCGTGGATTCTGCAATACTATAAGCACTTGCGTGCGCAAATAGATACGCTGAAAAGACAGCTACCTGAGGGTGGCGATGTCGCATCCTCTACTTCCTGGAAGGATATGTATGGAGTTGAACTCAAAGAGATAACCTCTTTGGATACTGCCGGGGCATCGTTGCTTCTCGAATTCCTCGGATTACGCTGGCTGGAGGACGAACCGCAGGTGGTTGCCGAGATGCCCACAGAACGTGTTCGCCTCCTTAAAACCGTAGCCGCAACCATGGCTAATCCCCTTGAGCCCCCAGCCTCTCAGTCTTCGCTGCTGCGTTGGTTTCTCGCGGGGATCGGAGAACGCACCGAGGCGGTATGGCGTCAGCAGTGGCAGCTGTTCGGCTTTGTCGGCCTTACCCTGGTTACCCTGGTGACCACCCTTGCGCGTCCGCGCAGCTGGCGCATCACCTCCATGGTGGCGCATATTCAGCAGACCGGCCCCAACGCGGTACCCATTGTAGCGCTCCTCACCTTTCTGGTTGGAGCGGTAGTAGGTTTTTTAGGCGCAACGGTGCTGCAGGATTTCGGTGCCACAATCTATACCGTCAATCTGGTGGCCTTTTCCTTTCTGCGTGAATTCGGGGTACTGCTCGCGGCCATTCTCCTCGCGGGGCGAACCGCGAGTGCGTTCACTGCCCAGATTGGATCCATGAAGGCGAATGAGGAGATTGATGCCATCCGCACGCTCGGACTGGACCCCATAGAGGTGCTGGTGTTGCCCAGGGTGACGGCGATGCTGATTACCCTGCCGATCCTCACTTTTATTGGTATGATTAGCGGTATTGCCGGCGGCGCCCTGGTATGTGCCACATCCCTGGATATCTCCCTGTTTCAGTTTATCAGTATTGTGGGGCGCGATATCTCCCTCACCCATTTTGTGGTAGGTATTGTCAAGGCTCCGGTGTTTGCGTTTGTGATTGGGGTTATCGGATGCCTGGAGGGGTTCAAGGTAAGCGGGAGTGCCCAGTCGGTGGGGGAGCACACCACCTCGAGTGTGGTACAGTCCATATTTATGGTGATCCTCCTGAATGCGATTGCGGCGTTGTTTTTTATGCAGATGGGATGGTAGGAAGTGGAAATGCCTGAATCGCAGAGCTCAGATAACCCGTCACCGCAGGCTGCTGCGCAGCCCCTGATCCGGGTACGCGGGCTGGAAAACCGCTTTGGTACTAACATTGTCCATCAGGATCTCGATCTCGATCTCTATCCGGGCGAGATCCTTGCGGTGGTAGGTGGCTCCGGCACCGGGAAATCCGTTCTCCTTCGGAGTATTGTCGGATTGATCCGTCCCAATGCAGGGGAGGTGAAGGTGTTCGGGCAGGATATCCAGCAGCTTTCCGGGGAGGAACGCTCCAGGGTGGAGCGCCGTTTCGGGATGCTGTTTCAGGGTGGGGCGCTGTTCAGCTCGCTCAATCTGCAGGAGAATGTCGCACTCCCGCTTATTGAGCATATGGGGTTGTCGCGCGCAGAAGCACAACACCTCGGGCGTCTTAAACTCGCACTGGCCGGGCTGCCCCCGGAAGCGGCACTCAAGTATCCCGCAGAACTCTCCGGGGGGATGGTGAAGCGCGCCGCCCTTGCGCGGGCCCTCGCTCTCGATCCTGAAGTGCTGTTTCTGGATGAGCCCACCGCCGGCCTGGACCCCATTGGTGCGGCCGCGTTTGATCAGCTGGTACTGACCCTGCGCGATGCCCTGGGGGTTAGCGTGTTTCTTGTGACTCACGATCTTGACACCCTCTACAGCATCTGCGACCGGGTTGCAGTGCTCGCCCAGCGCAAGGTGTTGGTAGCTAAAAGTCTGGATGAGGTCGCCGCCACCGAAGATCCATGGATTCAGGAATACTTTCACGGACCGCGTGGACGTGCGGCACGGAAAGCCAACACAGAAAAAAAGGATAGTTAGGATGGAACCTAAAGCCCATCATGTTCTGATCGGTTTATTTGTGCTGCTCTGCTCGGGTGTCGCGCTGCTGTTTGCTTTGTGGCTGGGCGATGCCGATACCGACCGTGAGTATACAAAATACCTGGTCTGCTTTGATCAGACGGTCAGTGGTCTCGCTGAAGGAAATGCGGTACTCTACAATGGCATAAAGGTTGGCGATGTGGTCAAACTCGGGCTTAACCCCGATGATCCGCGCCAGGTACGCGCCGACATCCGTGTCTACAGCGATATCCCCATCAAAGAGGACACTACTGCGACCCTCTCGCTGACCAATATCACCGGGAGTATGAGCATTCAGCTTCGTGGCGGAACCCCGGAAAGTCCGATACTCCACAGTGATGTAAATGAGCCTGCACGCATCCGCGCCCAGCCTTCCTCTCTGAGTGCCCTGATCACCAACGGCGAGGATCTGGTGGAACAGGTCGGGTTGCTCCTTACCCGGGCTAACAGCCTGTTCTCTACGCCGAATGTGGATAACGTCAGTGCAATATTAGCTAATCTGGAAGATCTGAGTGC
>JAWOFA010000063.1:0-39768 GCA_046482505.1 Desulfuromonadaceae bacterium
ACCGTCATCGCCCGACTTGAACTGGGTAAACGAGATAGCATTGACGCTGTTGCTCACATCGATGTAGGAACCTGTCAGGGTCAGAGCATCGCCACCGGCGAGGGGCTGCTCGTAGAACACGTCTGCAGTCCAGGCGAAGTAGTCTTCCTCTTCATTTACGTCATTGCCTTTGGGGAGCATTAAATCACTTTGCGAATCCATCCCCAAGCCAATGCTCAGCACCTGCTTGGTGCCGCGATAGGTACCAGCGTTGAACCATTTGGTCTCCGGCTCAAATACCGAGTAGCTCACGCGCCCGGCATAGCGCAGGGTGTCATCATGATTAGCGTCACTTTCCTCACCATCACCAACCATAAAACGGTATTGGAGCTTGTCATTCAGGACGTTACCCCACAGGGTGAGGGCGTCGTCGCGCCCCACATTGCTGGGGTAGAAGATGGTGCTGCGGTGTCCACCTTGGCCCCAGTTGAGGTCGGTAGTGAGGAGTGACTTGGTGGAGGTGGTGCCGTAATTGCGTGTAAAAGGGATATACATGCGCCCCGCCTGCACTATAAGGTCGTTGCCGAGCACCTTATAGCTTACCCAAGCATCGCGCAGGGCGAGACCGGTTCCGAGCCCCTTGCCGGAGTCATCGGGGCCTTCATCCATCCCCAGTTTATCCCCGGCGTAGTGCATGAAAAAGCTGAGCTCCGGGGTGACATTGCCGCTGAGGTAGAAATACGAACGCCGCACGAGGATATCGTTGAGGCTGTCATCAAATTCACCGTCATTATCGGTATCCATATCCGAAACAGACTGACCCCACACCTGGCCCCACCAACCGGCGTTTAGGGAGACATCATCCTTACGGTAAACCTCCAGACATAAAGCGTTGCCTGCGACCAGCACCAGCAACACAACGAGCAATACAATCTTTCTTCCCATCAATAATTCTCCTTCTTCCTGTTCTTTGGTTGATAAATCAATGCATTAGCCTGATGCGAGCCTCTTAACGAATATTCAATTCAGCTCTAACACAACGCTAACGTGGCAGCAGGAAGCTTATATCATAGCGAGCATCTCAGGTATAGATAGAATTTACGTTCTCCAGTGTAAGGAGCCAGACGGCAATCCGCCTACCCTTTAGCACTTCATTGAAAACACATTTCTCATGTAGCACTAACACCTCATCTCTCATGGTACAATAATCTTTACATGCTATTAACATCCACGTAGCATAAATTCATACTGTCCAAGTGAAGCATAAGAGGCAATACCATACCGTGTACATGAAATACTTATCTGACATAGACGATATAACGTCCGCAAAGACAAAAGGCGCTCAACATGGATATTAACCAGCAGATTGAACAATGGCTCAGCAGCAGAAAAGGGGCATTTCAATCGACCCGGCGCCCATTCGTCACCCTCTCCTACGCGCAGAGCTGGGGTGGCAGCATCACTACCGTACAGGGTCAACCCGTGGCACTGAGCGGGACAGACTCAACGCGCCTGACTCACCAGCTCAGAAGCCTGCATGACGGCATTCTGGTCGGGATTGAAACGGTGCTCTCCGATGACCCGCAACTCACGGTGAGACATTGGCACGGCCAAAATCCACAGCCCATCGTCCTCGACACCTCGCTCAGAATGCCCACTTCCGCCCGCCTCTGTCACCATCCGGACAAACAATGCTGGGTACTGACAACCAGCCCCTCTGCGAACTTCGAGTTCCCCGGGGCTGAAATAATCTCCCTGAAAGATGAAGGGCAAAAACATGTACCGCTGGATACAGCCCTGCAACTGCTGTTTCAGCGCGGGATAAACAGTGTAATGGTGGAGGGAGGCGCGAAGGTTATCTCGGCATTTCTGCGTGCACGCCTGGTCGACGCGGTGGTGTTGACGGTGGCGCCGCTCCTGCTGGGGGGATATAAAGCAATCAACAACCTCGGCACTACTGCACTGGAAGAACTCCCCTGCATTGACCCTCTGCACACCCAACGCCTGGGCAATGACCTTATTGCCTGGGGTGACATCCGCTACGAGGTTCCGGCATGATAAAAACCCAACAACTCTGGTTCACCGCCCCCTACGCGCTGGAATTTCGCGAGGTGGAACTCCCTGAACCGGAACCCGATGAAATCCTGGTTCGCACCCTTTGCTCCGGGATCAGTGCAGGCACGGAGATGCTGGCATACCGCGGGCAACTCCCTGCGGATCAGGCTCTTGATGCCACTATCGATACCCTGGACAACCAGTCCACAACCTATCCTTTCCAGTATGGTTACGCCAATGTAGGACGTGTGGAAGCTGCCGGGGATAAGGTCGACAGTAGCATGCTGGGTAAGAATATCTTCGCGTTGCAGCCCCACGCTACCCATTACATCACCAAAGCCGATGCCGTGGTTGAATTGCCCGCAGGAATGAAGCCCCAGGCAGGGATCTTTCTCGCAAACATGGAAACTGCGGTGAACATTGTGCTGGATGCGCGCCCGATGCTCGGGGATCACATTGCAATCCTGGGACAGGGTATCGTCGGCCTTCTGGTTACGGGGATCCTCTCCCGCTTTCCCCTCGCCGCAAGCTATGCCCTGGAGCGTATGCCATTGCGGCGCAGCAGAGCACTTGAGCTCGGAGCTGAAGAGGTTATTGACCCGGACTGTGCTGAGGATATGGCCTCCCTGAATACCTCTCTGTCGGAAACCCCCGGCCAGGGAGCTGATCTGGTGATCGAACTTACCGGTTCTCCCGCCGCCCTCAATATGGCCGTGGATTATTGTGCTTACACCGGACGAATCATAGTCGGCAGCTGGTACGGGAACAAGCCGGTTACCCTTGATTTAGGCGGTCGATTCCACCGTGAACGCATCCACATCGTGAGCAGTCAGGTCAGCAGAATCGACCCGGAGCTCTGCGGACGCTGGGATCGTGAGCGCCGCTTTACCACCGCGCTGGATTTGATTGAACAGATCAAGCCGGAGCAGCTTATAACGCATAAAATCGAGTTCAGCTCTGCACCGGAAGCGTACACACTCCTGGACCGGAATCCTGAAACGGCTCTACAGACAGTGCTCACCTACCCTGACCCATAAGCCCGTAAGCCCGTAAGCCCGTAAGCCCGTAAGCATAACTTTGAAGATGGAGAAGCAGATGTACACCATTGCCGTTCAACGTGACTTTATCGCGCGTCATTTTCTTATCGGAGGTGACTGGGGGAGCGAAAACCAGCCCCACGCGCACCACTATGTTCTTGAAATGACGCTAGAACACGACCAACTCGACCAGCATGGCTACCTGGTGGATATTGTGGATATTGAAGCCGCACTTACACGCGTGGTTGATTACTTCAGTTACAGCCTGCTCAATGATCTGCCCGAATTTTCCGGCCTGAATCCAAGCCTGGAACACTTCTGCCGCATCATCTGGGAACAACTGCTCAAGGATATTACCCCGCCCGGTTCCGGCATCCTCAGGGTAAAACTCTGGGAAAACCAAAGCTGCTGGGCTGCCTATCAGCAGGAATATTGATTACTTCCTATGCATGTCGGGGTGCTCATATTCGGTGACATCAACCAGCAGAGCGGGGGCTACATGTATGACCGTCAGCTCGTATCTTACCTGGAACGCCGGGGAGACACCGTAGAGGTTATAAGCCTGAGTCGGGGCAGCTACATGCGTGACTTGCTCTGCAGCAGGGTACCGGAGGAGATAACCGCACACCACTTAGATATTCTGATTCAGGATGAACTCGTATATCCGAGGGTCTTCAATCTTAATCGAAGGATTAAAGAGCGCCTGAACTGCCCCCTCGTCTCTCTGGTGCACCTCCTCGACAGCAGCAGACCGCAGAACCCGCTCCGTCGGCTCATTGCGCGCCGGGCAGAACGCCAATACCTCCTAAGCGCCGACGGGGTTATCCTCAACAGCGAATACACCCTGCGCAAGGTTAATGCACTGCTCAAGGATAAAACACCGCCACATATCATTGCAGTGCCGGCAGCAAGTCATCAGGAACCAGCGGCAAAGCAGACGGCACAACAACATCCCGATGCCAGACACTCTGGCTTAAACATCCTCTATGCAGGCAATGTTATCCGCCAAAAGGGATTACATGTTCTCCTGGAAGCCCTGGGACATATGGATACAGACCAATTCCGCCTTACGGTAGCTGGGCGTCTGGATATGGAACCCGGGTATGTGAAGAGTGTCAGAAAAAGCATAAAACGAAAAAATCTGCAGCATGCGGTACGCCTGACCGGGCCACTAGACCCAGAGAACCTCACCAGCTGTTACCTTGAGAACGATGTCATGGTTCTGCCTTCCGTCCATGAAGCATATGGCATTGTTTACATCGAGGCGCAACATTTTGGGCTCCCGGTTATCGGCACCATCGCCGGCGGCGCAAGAGAGATCATTCAGCACGGGATAAACGGATACCTGATTGAACCGGGGGACAGCAGATCTCTGGCAGATTTACTGGGTCTGCTCCTCAATGATACAAAACGTCTAAAGGATATGCGCAGAAATGCGCAGACTTATTTTCGTCAGCACCCCAGCTGGGATGATTCCTGTGCCCGTATCCGCGAATTCCTGACGGACATCATCAGAAGGGACAATATGAGCTAATGAGCTACGCTGCCAGGTGCCTGTCGGACTTTACGGATGGAAGCGAAAAACCGAGTGGTCGAGGGCGCTTTTATTTTTGTCCTGGAGTTATATTTTCCAACGTCTGCACTTGACCGATACGCCACAGGGCAAACTGACCGATAAGCAGAACCAGCGCATCGCGCAACCGGATCATGGCTATCATGGCACCCGCGCCTGCCATGGGGAGGCCCAGAGCAGCGAAACACCAGAATATAGCGGCCTCCAGCGTACCTACCCCGCCGGGTAGCGGCAATAAAAAAGCAAGGCGCATCCCCACCACTATCAATATCAAAGCACTGAAATCTGGCTTGATCGCAAAAAAGTGTAACAGCATCCATATCTCAAAAATCATTCCGATCCATCCCAGCACCGCCAGAAGCAGAGCCAGTGCCAGGGCAGACTTGCGGGTACGGATTACCCGGCGCAGACGCTCTCCCAATTCATCCCAATGTGCATCAATACGCTTCAGACGCGGGTGATTCTCCCAGCGTTGCCCCAGCTTTCGCAACCACCGAGAGAGTTTCCCCTGATGTAAAACAATAAACCATCCGCTGCCTGAGAGGCCGAGTACAATCAGCGCCACTATTAAAGCGAGGGCAGACCAGTTAGTGAGACCCAGCGCCGGGGTTAACATCAGGAAAACTATACCGAGCAAAAGCAGCGCCAGGTTAATCCACAGCTCATAAAACCTGTCCAGCATCACACAAAGCAGAGCCTGGGGGCCGGAGGATGAGAACTTTTTCCACAGCCAGTACACCTGGAAGGGTTCACCCCCGAATTGGGGCCCCGGGGTTATAAAGCTGATGGTCTGGCCGGCCTGGCGCAACATGAACAACGAGCTGAAATCTATATCCAGCCCGGCTGCAAGGGTAAGACAGCGCCAGCGCTCAACATAAATCAGGAGGATAGCAACATTGACACCGGCCCACGCAAGCCATTGCCACGGAGACAGCCCCCTCAATGTTGCGATTATGGTATTGAGCGGAAGGCTTTTAAGTATCCAGACAACCAGCACCAACGAAAAAAGCCAGATAAGCCCCCGTGAAACACTGTATCTATTCATCACGCACCATCATACCGATTCACCCATGCTTCATCCCATGAACACAGACTGAAACATCCCTGCCCCAACACCAGAATCCACAATGTGGCTGAGAGCAAAACAGAATCCAGCACACCCGGCAGATGCATGGTGTAATGCCAGCCAAGTAACAAAACCAGTACCAAGGCGAATACGCGCCCCAATATCCCCAGCAGGATCAACCCGCCACAGGCCAGGATGATATACAGGCTCAAAGGATTAGCGGGCAAGGGTGATGCAATGCTCAGGGGAGATCGAAACATCCAAAGCATTATGGCTGCGGCAAGGAGCAGACGCACTGAAGGCTGAAAAACAGCGCCGATGAGACTTTCTCCTCGTTTCAGAGTAGTCTGATTTATCCGGGAGTGTTCTGATATCCTCCCGATAACGCTAAACCAGTCCAGGAGAAATCCGCCCAATACCGGGAGCATAAGCACAAACGCGGCTATACGGGTTGCGGGTGGCTCAAATACGGGAAACAACACGATAGCGATGAAGCCCATCTGAAAACCCGCTATAGCGCGGCGGGAGAGTTTGGGTTTCAGTTTAACCACCGGCAGCCCTTTTCTACGCCGATAGCATAATCCCAGCTGGAATACGTAGTATGCAGCACTGACACTGAGATAAGTCCAGTGAATCTTGCCATACCAGACCGCAAGAAGCGGTGCAACAGCCAGACCGAGCGCATCAAACACAGTGTCAAGCTCCGCCCCCATCCGACTGACCTGACCCGATCTGCGCGCGGCATAGCCATCAATACGATCTATTATGGCGGATATTGCATATAAAACTGCAGGAACAAGGGCGACAACCCCCGGCGGGTACTCCTGGAACAGAAATCCACCCGTAGCGGCAATGAGCCATCCGCGGGTTATTGTCAATCGATTAGCCACCCCGAGATGCGGATACATGGCTGTGCCGGGGGATTTACAATTCAGGGGCAGGTGTCGGTTGGTCTCGTATAACACCAGCACCCAGATCAGACCGGCCTGCAGTATCCATTGGAGTGCCGCAACCCAGTTCCAGCTCAGCCCAAGGAATATTGCGGCTATAATCTGAACAGCCAAGCCACCGATAGAGATACGCCTTAGCTCAAGCAATATGCCTGCAACAATAAGGGGGTTTTCAGGGCGATGCGGCATGCGTATATTTGTTTCATTCATTTAATGGAGCTTTCGCAGAAAATTTCGGATCAGATGTCTACGCCAAAAAGGCACAGGTTAACATAGACGTATATATCCAGCTCAATAGTATATGAATTGATCGTGCCAAAGGTAGAACACAAACTATCAAATTGAACGGACTTTGATCTTGGATCTGAAATCTAAAGACACGCCAACCGGGGCCGAAACAGGCCCGTTAGCATATGACCCGGACAAATGCACGGTCATCCTGGTACACGGCTTTTTTCGTACCCGGCGCGACATGGCATTTTTACACGCCGGTCTGGCACGCTGGGGCTACCGCGTGATAAGCGTGGAACTGCCCATCACGCGTGGCACCATCGATGACGGAATCGAGGCGCTGGAAAATCAGCTGAGACAGGAGCAACTCCAAAGCAAAAGGATTATATTTGTAGCCCACAGCATGGGCGGGCTTGTAGTACGCGCATTTATAGCACACATGATTAAACAACCCGCATCCCACCACAGCTTTGCTCCGTTTGATATCAGTCACTGTGTGTTTATCGGTACTCCACACCAGGGCACCTCTCTCGCCACTCTGGCGTCACATGTGCCGGGTCTGGGGCGTGTTTTCAAGGCACTATCAGATTTGCGCCCCCAAACTGGGGGCAAATGGTCTGCCCCACTGCTGCACCAGCTTGAAGAAAGTGATATAGGCGTTGATACATACATCAAGGTCGGAATCATTGCCGGAACCTCCGCCTTTATCCTGCCCGGCAGATTTTTTATATCAGAGAAAAACGATGGCATGATTCCACTTACCTCCGCTATTGCACCTGATGCAGATGCAGTGATGCTTACCCCTTTCAATCATGTTACAATCCACAAACGAAACGAAACCCTGAAGGCAATAAACTGCTTTTTAACATGCGGACACTTCCCGCAGGAGATCTGACAACAGAAATATGAGACCTGCCAATTCAACCAACCGGCTAAAACTGCTCAGGTATGCGCTTCTGCTTATAGCAGTGCTAATCCCATGCAGAGCAATAAGTGCCAGCATGACACCATCAAACACGCCACCCGCTACCGATGCAGATGTTATTCTGCTGATTGTCTATGTCACTCTTGCGCTGGGATTTTCTTTTCTGTGTTCCGTAGCGGAAGCGGTTCTCCTGAGCCTGACACCATCCTTTATTGAAGAGCGCAAGAGCAAACATCCCAAACAGGCCGCTCTCCTGAAACGTCTGAAACAGGACAATATCGACCAATCCCTCGCGGCCATCCTCACCCTGAACACCATCGCCCATACGGTGGGAGCCATCGGTGCAGGTGCGAAGGCCTCAGCTATTTTCGGCAGCGCCTGGTTCGGGCTGTTCTCCATGCTACTGACCCTGGCGATCCTCCTTCTGTCTGAAATAGTCCCCAAAACCATCGGGGCCCTCTACTGGAGTAGACTCGCATGGCCTATTGCACTGTTTATTGTCCTGCTGATCCGCATCCTGTATCCACTGGTATGGATATCAGAACGCCTGACCCGCCTGATCTCGCGTGGCAAAACCCTGCATGTGTTCAGCCGGGATGAATTTCTCGCCATGACCAGGGTGGGTGAACGCTCAGGACAGATTAACGACAAAGAAAGTCGCATAATCCGCAATTTATTCCGTTTCGATCGCTTTCGTGTTGTGGACATCATGACCCCGCGCACGGTGATGGTGGGGATAAAAGGCAACTTGAGTGTAGAGGAAATTTTTGATTTTGTTGTAAGCCAACCTTTTTCACGCCTGCCGGTTTATGCTGTTGATATGGATGACATCAGTGGTTTCGTTCTTAAAACAGATATAATGCTCGAAAAAGCACAGGGGCGTGACTCCACTGAGATAAAGGAGTTGGAACGCGACCTGCTTACTGTGCCTGAAAGTGTTTCTCTGTCAATGCTCCTCGAACATCTGCTCAAGGAACGTCATCACATCGCCCTGGTGGTAGATGAATACGGCGGTACTGAAGGCCTCGTAACCCTGGAAGATGTGGTGGAAACCCTGATGGGGATTGAGATCATGGATGAAAGTGATACCGAGCAGGATATGCGGGCCATGGCTCGGCGTATGTGGGAAGAGCGCGCACAAAAGCTTGGGGTGGATGCAGCACTGGTGAAGCAGGTGCGCCAGAGACAGGAATAAACCTTTCGCCGCCTGGGGGTATGCGCTCCCCGGCGCGGGAAAGTCCCGCATCTGGAATCTGGTGATGGTGAGGTATAATTTCCCTCTACATAAAGCTGACCAGCATCCTCAGCCCCATGATGAGGAGGAAGATCGCAAACAGCTTTTTGAGGCGTGCCACCGGCAGGGCGTGAGCCATCCTTACCCCGACGGGGGCAGTTGCCATGCTCGCCAGAGCTATCCCAACCAGCGCCGGGAGATACACAAACCCCACGCTTCCCTCCGGCAACCCCTGAATTCCCATACCATTAAGTACGTACCCGATGGTGCCTGCTACCGCTATGGGGAAACCAATGGCCGCCGAGGTTCCCACAGCGCTGTGCATCGGTTGATTGGAGCGCACCAGAAACGGTACTGACAGACTTCCGCCTCCAATACCAACCAGACTTGAGACTCCCCCGATCAAGGCTCCCATTCCCAGGGTTCCAAGGCTCCCGGGAAGGGTATGTTTCGGGTGTGGGCGGATGTTAAAAAACATGCGTCCTGCGACATAGAAGATAAACAGCATGAACATCAGACTGAGGAATTTACTGCTCAGTTGCGCCGCCACCCAGGATCCCAGCAGGGTACCGCACAAAATCCCCGGAGTGATGCTACGCACCACGGGCCACAAAACTGCGCCCCTGGCATGGTGGGAACGAAAACTGGATATCGAAGTAAATACAATAGTGGCAAGTGAAGTTCCCAGTGCCATGTGGATGATGAACGCTTCCGGGAACTGCTGCATGGAAAACAAAAGCGCCAGCAACGGCACGATAATGATACCACCGCCCACACCGAAAAGACCGGCGAGAAGCCCCACACATCCTCCGGTAAGGACATACGCTATCCAGAACACATCAATCTCCTATATTATAAAAATCTTCCATGTCTGCCTCTGTCATGCAGCTTTACATAAGGTTAAACAATACACCCTCCGCGACTCGAAGCAAATAATTGAATCATAATTCAACCCACGCTGGCATATTTGTCCATATAGGTTATAATTAGCGTGTTGCTCTAACCTGGTATCTAAGCCAGTGATGAAAAAGAAAACAGAGAAATTCACCTCCATTTTATTCACAAGGAGCTTACACAATATGGACGAAAAAATCCGCCTCGGAATCAGCTCATGCCTTTTGGGACACAACGTCCGTTTTGACGGCGGGCATAAAATGAATCGCTATCTGCACGACACCCTGGCTCCGTATGTTGAGTATGTCCCCGTATGCCCGGAAGTTGAGGTCGGACTCCCCATCCCGCGCCCTGCCCTGCGCCAGGTGGATGCAGGAAACGGCAAAGTACGCCTGGTGTTTTCCAAAAGTGGAGATGACATAACCGAACGTATGGAGGAGTGGGCCCAACAGAGGGTCAAAGAGTTAGAGAGCGAAAAGCTCGATGGCTTCGTATTCAAATCCAACTCGCCCAGCAGCGGCATGGAAAGGGTCAAGGTATACAAAGACAAAGGGATGCCACGTAAGGATGGTGTCGGATTGTTTGCAGCAGCCTTCATGCAACACTTCCCCCTGTTACCGGTGGAAGAGGAGGGGCGCCTTAATGACTCCGCCTTACGCGAGAATTTCATCACCCGCATATTCACCCTCCAGCGCTTCCGTCAGATGCTGGAAAACAACCCCGGCTATGGCGACGTTGTCGAGTTTCACACCCGTCACAAGCTCCTGCTCATGGCGCACAGTGTAGAGATATACCGCGAGATGGGACGCCTGGTGGCGCGCGGCAAAGAACTCGATTTTGACGAGTTTCTCCAGGAATACCGCACCTTGCTTCTTAAAGGTTTGAGCCTCAAAGCGACCCCGAGCAAACACACCAACGTACTGCATCACATTCTGGGGTATTTCAAGCGCGATTTAAGCAAGGATGAAAAGCAGGAAGCGGTAGAACTCATCGACAACTACAGACAGGAGTTGGTGCCTCTCATAGTGCCTGTCACCCTGCTGAACCATTTTGTGCGTAAGTTTGGGCAGGATTATCTGCGTGAGCAGGTATACCTCAAGCCCCATCCCAAGGAGTTGAAACTCTTGAATCATGTGTAGGGAGAGAGCACGCCGTGTAACCAAGGTTCTTCAACTCTATCAAACCCAAAACAGGGGGTGATTTTTATGCAACAGAAGCAGACCGAAACCAAAGAGATTCTGATAACCGGAGCCACCGGTTATATTGGACGCAAGCTTAAACAGCGCCTCCTCGAACGCGATGATCTCAAACTGCGCCTGCTGGTGCGTGATCCTGCCCGTATCAGCGCTGCTGCGCGCCAGGAGTGTTCCATCATCCAGGGAGACACCTTCGATCCCGCGGCCCTTGAGGATGCCCTTGCCGGAGTGGATACAGCCTTTTACCTGATCCATTCCATGGGTAGTGGTGGTGATTACGCTGAGAAGGATCGCACCAGTGCACAGAATTTCCGCCGCGCGTGCGAAAACGCCGGGGTAAAAAAAATTGTATATCTGGGTGGTCTGGGTGAGCGCGCCACTGCAAGTGAGCATCTCCTGAGCCGCATTGAAACCGGAGAGATCCTCAGTGCAACCGAAGGGGATACAACGCATACTCTGTGGCTGCGCGCCGGGGTTATTATCGGGGCTGGAAGTGCGAGCTTTCGCATCATTCGCGATCTTACCCGGAAACTTCCGTTAATGATCACGCCGAAATGGGTCAACACCAAAACCCAACCTATCGCTGTGGAGGATGTGCTCAGTTACCTTGAAGCGAGCGTCGATATTGAGCTGGAAGAGAACATTCAAGTGGATATCGGCACAGATGCAACCGATTTCTGTGGCTTAATGCGCCAGGCTGCCGCAAGTATGGGGCTCAAACGCCGCCTGATCCCTCTGCCGTTTTTCAGTCCGCGCCTTTCATCATACTGGCTGGTTTTTATTACCCAGGTGCCTTTCAATATCGCATCTGCACTGGTAGATGGCTTGAAATCAGAAACAGTCGCCACCAACGACAATGCAGCGAAATATTTCCCCGAAATCCAACCCATGTCGATGCAAGAGGCATTTGACAAAGCCCTGCGGGAAACTGCCCTGGATTGATTTATTACCAAATCACAGGCTATGGCACTGACGCCGATTGATAAACAGGGAATTTCCACTGATTTTTTTCGCCTGCTTTTTTGCTTCCGAGGCCAGAATGGAAATATCGTGCTGAGAGCAATTACAGTTATCCGCGCTGAACCTGGTTGCGCCTACGGATAAGCTGATCAGGGGATAGAACATATCATTGCCTCGCCTATCCTGCGCACTGATTCCACCTTCATGGCGATGCTCTTCGTCATACAACTCCGGCACACGTTCAGCGAAAGTGTCGAGAAGATGGTTGCAGCGCTGTTCCCAATCCGTACTGCGGAATACCACCATAAAATCATCCCCACCGATATGCCCGATAAAGTCACAATCGGGATTGCAATAGGACTGCAACACCTCACTCACAAGGCGTATCACCATATCTCCACGGCTGTAGCCGTAGGTATCATTGAAAGGCTTAAAGTTATCCAGGTCGAAATAACAGGCTGAGAATGCTTTGCTCTGATTTATAAGGTATTCAATGTGTTCATTGATAGGGACATTGCCGGGCAGGAGCGTCAGCGGATTGGCATATCTGGCATTGCGAATCTGCAATTCGGTAATGAGTTTGAGCAGGTCGGTAATCATTCCCATCCCCACATAGCAGTTCTTTTCGGTAATAATGAAATGGTTTCCCTGTTGCTCCCAGGTATCGTTAGTAATCAGCTGACTGAGTCTTTCCACCGGCATCTCTTTTTCAATACACAGCGGATTGGTCTGCATAATATCGCGCACTGCCTTATCTCCCTGCAGGTCGCGTCCAAAACGGCTTGCAAGGATATTCATAACCTCATGCCGGTGTGAAAGCCCCAGAACCTTTGTATCTTCGACAATTGGAATGGCCTGTAGTTCGGGCATCTGAGCGAACAGATCACCAAGCACATTCAGGGTGGTATCGGGGCTGGTTGTGGGTACCAGGGTGGCAAGGCTGGACGCCGTTTCAGAGCGCCACTTAAGCATCGTGCCGCTGTTTTCGTCGCTGCCATTTACATGCAGCAGATTCCCTGCAAGTTCCAGGGTTGGCGCTGCAGCAGGACGGGCAAAATAGTACCCCTGCCCGAAATTCACCCCCAGGGATTGTACGGTATAGTACTCCTCCACGGTCTCAATCCCCTCCGCAATGGTGCGACATCCACTGCTCAGGGCTATCTCCTGCAGGGACTGCACCAGTTTCTTCTTGTGACTGTCTTTATTGATAGACTGGATAAAATACTTGTCGAACTTGACATAGTCAGGTCTCAGCTCACTCCACAGCCGCAGGCCGGCATATGCGGATCCCAGATCATCCAGGGCCACCATAAATCCGGCGGAGCTGTAATGCTCCAACGCATTGCGAATGGTAGACACATCCAGAATGGGGAAGTTCTCGGTCAACTCAATCACCACATTCCGCGGATCAATGCCATAGCGCGCCAGGCTGTTATGGGTAAACCCGGTGGGGAAGCCAGGTTCCATCAGCGCCCGAGGACTAACATTGAGAAACAGCTTCCCGGGCAGATTCAGGCGTGCGTATCCTTCTATATTAACATCGCGGCATAAAATCTCGAGTTCGGTAAGTCGATTACATTGCATGGCCGCATTGAAAAGATTGCCAGGCGAATGCAAGGGTGAATCCGATGGACCCCGCACAAGCGCTTCATACCCGAAAATATCTCCGGTGGCAAAATCAACAATGGGCTGAAAAAGGGGCGTCAACTCCCGGCCTGAGATAATACGCTCTATCTCCGCGGCAGTATGTTGATCCAAAGCGGCAATCCCATGTTCTTCAGCACAAAAAATGGCCTCCACCTCTGCCTCCAATTGCTTCACCTGTTGCTGAACACTCATAGTTTTCTCCCCAAATAATATCCAATTTGGTATCTCAATCCGCCTGCCATATGCATATGCATACATCAGATGGATATGCACACCTGTAAGTAAGGGATATAAACAGCACTCTGTTAAACAGGAGTTAGCGACTCACTAGATCTGCATGCACCCCATATATATAAGCGCACACACCTTTAACGTATCCCTAACTAATCATTAACCGACGAGCATTACATTCATTTTTCTATTCACAAATACCGCCAAAGGGAGAAATCTGTTATGCCAAAACCCGACACAAGCCAGCGCGGCCTGGGTCTTTCCATCCGAAATCGTCTTATTCTTGGCTTTAGCGCCACAATGACCCTTGTGCTTATTCTTGCCGCATTTACCTACTGGGGCACGGCAAAGATTGAGTCTGCCAACCGTGAGGTCAAAGAAAGTCTTGCCTATTCCACCTCGATCCAGAAGCAGGCCAGCGAAACTACGCTCTGGATAAATCTCCTGAATAAAACCCGTTCAGAGCATGATGAGGATCTGCGCATGCTTGCCCAGGCACTACTGCAGAATAAAACGCGGGAAGAATTAGAATCGATAAAACCCGGATCCGCTCTGAAGAGAATTCTTCAGCATCAGGCACGAGCCCAACTTGAGACAGACCTTCCCGAACTCAAAGAACTCTTTACCTCACTCGATGCTCAGCACCACAAACTCGAGACTACTGCGGCTGAGATACAAGAAACTTGGAACGCACGCCATGAAGGGCTGGAAAAGGCTCTTAACGATCTCAAACGAACCCAGATCTACTGGGCTCTAAAAATTGCAAACATGCTCTTCGTACAAAGCTCCATAACCGCCCTTGTGAAAGAGGATCTTGAAGACACACCTCTGGAACAGTTCAGAAACAGCGACATTTTCACCAGACATGCGCCTCAACTTGACATCCTGCGCACTAAAATAGATGCGGCAGCAAAGAGCAACAAAGAACTGTGGCAGGCATCACATCAACTTAATGACCTTATGATGGAGGGGCAATGGGAGCAGGCCCGCATATTATATCGGGATAAAATCCCAACCCTGGTTAAATCCATATCAGTAGACATAGATACAGTTCTGCAGATCGAAAACTATATCCTGCGCAGTCAGAAGAAGGCTGTAGATGTACTCAATAACAAACTCGCACCTCAGGCACATAAAGCAGCACAAACCCTCAATGGCATAGGATCGGCCCTCACGACAGCGATGGAGACCAGGGGAGCGCTGGCGGAAGAAAGTGTCGCCGCCGTTGCACAATCCCAAAGGCAAACTGCAGGACTGATAGGGCAGATCCAGTATGTGGCTGTGATTCTCGGACTTGTAATCCTTGTCTCAGGCCTGTGCGGCGGCTGGGCTCTTATACGCTCCATTGTTGTGCCCCTGGGGAAAAGTGTGGAAATGATCCAGCAACTGGATGCGGGAAATCTGGGCAAACGCCTGCATATGCAACGCAGTGATGAAATCGGCAAGATGGCAACACTGCTAGATTCTTTCGCCGATCACCTTGAGCGCGACATTCTGCATGCGTTTAAAAAACTTGCCGCCGGAGATTTCACCTTCAAAGCCCGGGGAATCATAAGCGTTCCCCTGGAACAGGCCAACCAGGCTCTGAGTACTCTGGTTGCCAACATGCGTTCCATGGGTAATGACCTCAACAATGAGGCAACCCATCTCGCTGCGGCAAGTGAAGAGCTTTCTGCCGGTTCCGCCCAACAGAACAGTGAGTTGCAACAGATATCTTCTTCCATGGAAAATCTCACTGCTGAAATCAGCCACAATCTGGACAATACGCGCGACACTATGGAATTGTCTGAACGCGCCAATGGAAGTGTAAAACGCGGCTACAGCAGCATTGAGCATATGGTAGACGCCATGGAGGAGATAAACAGTGCCGGGCAAAATGTGCAGAAGATCATAGCAGTTATAGACGAGATCGCCTTTCAGACCAACCTGCTTGCCCTCAATGCCGCAGTTGAGGCTGCACGTGCCGGGCAACACGGTAAGGGATTTGCGGTAGTGGCAGAAGAAGTGCGCAATCTGGCAAGCCGTAGCGCTCGTGCAGCAGCTGAAACGTCCGAACTTATTGAAGGTTCGATAAAAAAAGGGCGTACAGGCCTTAAAATTGCGCATGATACACGCGAAGTATTAGATGAAATTGTCTCAGAAGTAGACCAGGTCACATCTTATGTGGGGCAGATAACAACCTCATCAAATGCACAGTCCCACCAGGTTCAACAGATAAACGCCGGCCTGGGACAGATTGGCCACATCACCGCACAAACCAGCACCGCGGCCGATCAAAGCTCCGAATCTGCGCAAAAGCTACAACAACAAGCAGAGAGCCTGCACCAGATGCTCGATTCCTTCACCCTTGAGAATAAATCGAATATTTGTGGATATTTGCAGGCGTAGGGAGGAGGTGCACACCGATGCGTGCACCCGTAGTCGGTTTTAAGTTGAATGTAATATATTTGCACCATTGAAAGCGGACGTATCGCTCTGCCCCTGTATCTAATCTGGATAATAATTTAGAGTATAATTCTTTTCACCCGTGCCAGACAAAAAACACCCCGAGCAGGATCAGAGCAGCAAAGCCGAGACGGATGCGTCCGCAGGTTTCCCCGAGAAACAGCAACCCGATAGCAACCCCGATGAGGAGACTGACCTGGCGCACCGGTATTGCATAGCTGACCGGTGCCAGGCTCAGACCGAGGCGGAAGCTCAGAAATGATCCCATGATTATCGGCCCCGAGATTACTACCAGCCAGGGATGGTGGCGTGCCTCTTCAATGACCCGTCCGCGATAGCAGTGACGCAAAAGGTTCAGGCTCATAAACAGGAGCATGAACAATACAAGCACATAGGTGAAGTCAAACGCCGGATAGGCACTCACCCCGGTCTTATCCAGCACTGCGCCGATGGAGTAGATAAAGCCTGCAAGCAGTGCCGCACGCACAGAGCGATCCTGTAGACAGGTGAGGGGATAAAGGGCATCGTGCCAGCTCAGACGCCGCATCTGGATGCCGTATGCACCCACTACAATCAGGGCAATACCCATAACCCCCGCCGCATTGAGCTGTTCTCCGAGCAAAAGCACACCCCATACAGGCACA
The DNA here is from genome assembly GCA_046482505.1 of Desulfuromonadaceae bacterium. GTDB lineage: Bacteria > Desulfobacterota > Desulfuromonadia > Desulfuromonadales > Desulfuromonadaceae > JAIVHC01. The sequence continues at coordinate 17,068 of JAWOFA010000063.1, forward strand.
TACACCATTGAGGTCTGCGCAAGCGGGTAGGTAACGGAGAGATCACCGACACGGTAGGCATACCCCCCCAGCCAGTGGTATAATACAAAGCACACCGCCGCAGCGGCGCTGATCCATATCAACTCGAGGGTCAGTGGAAGTGCTTCGGCACGGGCCAGAACCACCAGAGACATCAGAATCCAGGAGTTGAGGAACATCCACCAGATGAACACGGTTTTGTCGCGACTCTGCTTTACGAGCAGATTCCACAGCGCGTGCATCAGAGCGGAACAGAGAATAAGAAGAAGAGCAATTGTTTCCATACCCTCACTTTAGCCCAAATAAAAAGCAAATAACAGCTTCGAAATAAACGCAAAGAAACCAGCGGACTGAAAACCAGAAGAAAAGCACCTATTTTAGCTACATAGACAGGAATATTTTTTTATTGCCGACTTCCGGCTTCTACAGAAGTTAAGAACACATATATCTATTTTTACTCCTACTTAAAAACCCCAGCATAAGGATTAACGCCATGAGTAAAACCCGTACTGAAACCGATTCACTGGGCGCAATGGAGGTTCCTGCCGAAGCCCTCTACGGGGCACAGACCGCCAGAGCCATTGACAACTTTCCAATCTCCGGCACCTGCCTTCCCCGCCCCATGTTGCGCGCCCTGGGGCTGATCAAAAAGCACGCCGCCGCGAGCAACTGCGCTCTGGATCTCCTCGACCGAGAGACGGCGGATGCTATCCGAAATGCCGCTGCGGAGGTTGTACGCGGCGACCTCGACGACCAGTTCCCGGTGGATATCTTCCAGACCGGCTCCGGCACAAGCAGCAACATGAACGCCAACGAGGTGATCGCCTACCGCGCCGCACAACTGCTCGACAACGCAACTGAAAAGCGCATCCACCCCAACGACCATGTCAACATGGGGCAGTCGAGTAACGATGTGTTCCCCAGTGCTATCCATATTGCGTGCGCCGAGCAACTCCATGCGACCCTGCTACCCATCCTCAAAACACTCCACTCCAGCCTGACGTCCAAGCAGGGAGAGTTTAAGGATGTGATCAAGATCGGGCGCACTCATCTGCAGGATGCCACTCCGGTTAGCGTGGGTCAGGTCTTTTCCGGCTATGCGCGCCAGGTGGAACTCGCACTTAAACGCCTTGAACATGCCGCTGCCGGACTGGAGGAGCTGCCTCTGGGCGGCACTGCGGTTGGAACAGGACTCAATACCCATCCGCACTTCGCCTCCCGCACCATCGAAGCGATATCAGCCGAGACCGGCCTCCCCTTCGCTGAAGCAGCCAACCACTTTGAAGCCCAGAGCAGCAAGGATGCGGTGGTGAATCTCAGCGCAGCGCTGAAAAACTGCAGCGTTACCCTGTTCAAGATTGCCAACGACATCCGTTTTCTCGCCAGCGGGCCGCGTTGCGGCATCGGAGAGCTGATCCTCCCCGCGGTGCAGCCCGGCAGCTCGATTATGCCGGGAAAAATAAACCCGGTAATGGCGGAATCCCTTATGCAGGTATGCGCCCAGGTCCAGGGCAACGATACCACTGTAAATATCTGTGGCCTGAGTGGGAATTTCGAACTCAACGTGATGATGCCGGTGATGGCACATAACACCCTGCAGAGCATTGAACTCCTGAGCAACGGAATCCGGGCCTTCAGCGAAAAATGCCTCGACGGCCTCGAAGCGGATAAGGAACGCTGTACCCATCTGCTGGAACAAAGTCTTGCGCTGGTTACGGCACTGGTGCCAGAAATCGGCTATGATCATGCCGCGAAACTGGCCAAAGAGGCCCACAAAACCGGAGCTACCCTGCGGGAGCTTGCCCTGCGCGACGGGGTTGATGCTGCAACCCTGGATCGCCTCCTCGATCCGGCGCATATGCTCACCCCGGAGGAACAGAATGGCAAATAACTCCCCATCCATAGCGGCAGGATTCTCCTTCTCCCTGCCGTCATGGGCGCAACACATAGCTACAGGGACTGACGGGCGAACCTTTTCCAGTGACGTAGAGAAAATGGGATGGGTACTGGAGTTGGGCCATCGCAACATACAGGATGGTGGTGGACCCTTCGCCGCAGCCATTTTCAATATGGACAGCGGCGTCCTCATCGCCCCGGGGTTAAACCGGGTAATGCCTTGCAACTGCTCAGTTCTGCATGCGGAGATATGTGCGATCATCCTCGCGCAGCAACAGCTGGGCAGATACACCCTTGCACCGGAGATTGATGAAGATACAAAGGGGGGATATGAGCTGATCACCTCCACTGAGCCCTGCGCCATGTGCCTGGGTGCCGTCCCGTGGGCGGGGATCAAGCGTCTGGTATGCGCTGCCCGCGACGAGGATGCGCGCGCTGTAGGATTTGACGAAGGGGACAAGCCGGAGAACTGGGTGGAAAAACTGGAACAGCGGGGCGTTCAAGTACAACGTGACACGTGCCGCCCCGCCGCCGTTGACCTTCTGCAGGATTACCTGAACATCAACGGTGAGATATATAATGGATAAGGTGTAAGATAGAGAAAAGGCCAAAGAGTGTAAACCTGCAATCTCCCCCTATTTTAACAAAATAACTCTGGCTTTTCCCCAGCACAACAGGCATACTTGGCGGCTCTATATCTGCCGCTTCCCGCCTCTGGCATGTCCGGCTCTCCTCTAAGCAACAAGGTTCACGCAAACATGTTCTCCCCCGAATTCAGTGCTCTGGGCATTGCCCCGGAACTATTGGCCGCTTTGTACGATCTCGAATATCAACACCCCTCCGCAATTCAGGAACAAAGTATTCCCCTGCTCCTCGAAGGGCGGAACATCCTTGGTACCGCCCAGACCGGCACCGGCAAAACCGCAGCCTACGCCCTGCCGCTGTTGCAGCGCCTTCACCCGCGCAAGGATCGTCGGCCCCAGGCTCTGGTTCTCACTCCCACGCGTGAATTGGCAATTCAGGTGGCGCAGGCTATAGAGAGCTTTGCGCGCAACCTTAAATGCACCATTTTATCCGTGTATGGCGGCAGCCCTATGGGGCCGCAGCTCAAACGTCTGAGTTCAGGGGTTGATGTGGTTGTGGGCACCCCGGGACGTCTGATAGATCACATCCAGCGCAAGAGTCTCGACCTGAGCGCTATTGAAGCAATTGTACTGGATGAAGCGGATGAAATGCTGCGCATGGGCTTTATCGATGACGTGGAGACCATTCTGGGTGCAGCTCCGACCGAGTGCCAGCGTGCGCTGTTTTCCGCCACCATGCCTCCCCGGATCAGGCGCATAGCCAACACCTATCTCGACGATGCCCAGCATGTACAGATATCAAGCCCCACCACAACCCTGGATCAGATTGAACAATTCCACCTGTTGTTACACGGGGGACAGAAGATTGAAGCGCTGAAGCGTCTCCTCGAAGTTGAAGATATTAACGCCGCCATGGTATTTGTGCGCACCAAGGACGCCACTACCGAAATTGCCACCCAGCTGGAGAGCGCGGGATTCAAGGCAGCGGCCCTCAACGGAGACCTGAGCCAGCAGATGCGCGAACAGTGTGTTCAGCGCCTGAAGCAGGGCCACATCGATATCGTAGTTGCCACCGATGTAGCTGCACGCGGACTCGATGTTGAGCGCATCAGCCATGTGTTCAACTTCGATATCCCCTTTGATACCGAAGCCTATATCCACCGCATCGGACGCACCGGGCGCGCGGGCCGTACCGGCAGAGCTATTCTGTTTGTGTCCCCGAATGAACGCCGCCTGCTGCGCGGCATCGAGCAGGCCACCAAACAGAAGATTGCCCTGATGCCGGTACCGGATGAAAAGCAGATCAGCACATGTCGCATTAAGACCTTTGTCGACACCCTGCATAAAACCCTCACCACTCAGGACCTGGACAGTATGCGCGCCCTGGTGGAAGAAATAGCTGAGCGGGATAACATTGAGATAGAAGATCTTGCTGCAGCTCTGGCGTGGCAGCTCCAGCAGCGCAAACCTCTGCATCCTAAGCTTAAACCCCTGGATACACCCAGTGCGCGTCCGAAGGTTCGCCCTGCGGGGAAAGAACGCTCCAGCGCAACTAGCGGCGGCACAGGAGGCGGCGCCATGACAGGATACCGCATCAGCGTGGGACGCGAACAGCAGATCACCCCGCGCGATATTGTGGGAGCGTTTACCAACGAAGCGCAGCTGCCAATTCGCTCCATCGGGCGCATCAAGATTGAAGCCCAAAGCAGCTACATTGAGCTCTCCAGCAATCTGCCTCCCCATGCTATAGCGAAACTGGGCAAGTTACAGCTACGCCACAATCACATCGGGCTCAAGCCCGAGAGCAACCCTCCCGGCGAACGCGGCAGCGCCGGAGGCAAACGCCCTGGTTCTACCTACAAAGGCAAAAAACAGGAAGAAAAAGGTGAATACAAAGGGGGAAGCAGGAAATGGGACAAGAAGGATAAACGTAAAAAATAACTCCAGCCTGGCGCAACTGCGCCAGGCTCATATCACTCCGGCAGGCCTTTCCAGGATGCAATAAAGTTATCAAATTCAGGTGCCGGCATAGGGCGCGCAACGAGAAAACCCTGTGCCTCATCACAACCGATGTGCTGCAGATAGTCTAGTTGGGCCTTATCTTCTATCCCCTCCGCAACTACGCTTAAATCCATGGCTTTCGCCAGTGCCACCACCGAGTTAGCTATAGCAGCATCGTTGGAATCTGTCTCTATATTGCTGACAAAAGACTTATCAATCTTCAGACAGTCAATCGGGAAACGCTTCAAATAGCTCAGGGATGAGTAACCGGTACCGAAGTCATCAATAGACAGCTTTACCCCGCGGGTGCGGATAGCGCTCATGCTCGCAATACTCTCCTCCACACTGTTCATCGCCACACTTTCGGTGATCTCAAGTTCCAGGTTTTCACTTCTAATGCCGCTATCCTGCAATGCACTGTCAAGTTGCTCAAGCAGGTTTGGCTCTGTAAATTGACGTGCCGAGAGGTTTACCGCCACACGCAGAGGTCTGGAGAATCTCCGATTCCATTCAACCGCCTGGGCGCAGCTGGTGCGCAGCACCCACTCTCCAATGGGGACAATCAGGCCGGTATCCTCAGCGAGAGGGATAAAGTCAGCGGGAGACACTATCCCCATATCCGGATGATGCCAGCGCAACAGGGCCTCCGCTCCAGTCACCAACCCAGTATGCAGATTGACCTTGGGTTGATAGTAAACTACAAACTGTTCGCGCTCCAGGGCGAGTCTGAGTTGACTCTCCATATGGAGAAGTTCACGGTTGCGCTCGTTCATATCGGTGCGATAGAACTGATGCCGATTACGCCCTCCCTGTTTGGCCCGGTACATAGCCACTTCTGCAGCCTGGAGTAAATCTTCGATCTTGGAGCCATCGCAGGGGAACATACTGATCCCCACACTCGCGGTAATGTACAGTTCAAAACCGGAGAGCTGCACAACCGGAGTCAACTCCTCCATCAACTCCTTTGCCCGAAGCGACACCTGCTGAGCACCCTTCACCTGCTCCAGCATCACGACAAACTCATCCCCGCCAATTCTTGCCAGGAGATCTTGCGGATTCAGCTTTCCCTGGAGACGCTGCGCAATTTCACGCAACAGACGATCCCCCTGGGAGTGTCCAAGTGAATCATTAATAGTTTTAAAACGATCAATATCAAAAAGAAGCAATGCACCTTCACTTCCGCTGCGGCGAGCATGTTCAATCGCTTTTTCCAGTTCCTCCTTGAGTAGAGTACGATTGGGCAGTTCCGTCAGAGAGTCATACAGGGTAAGAAAATCCAGCTTGTTCTCCTTTTCGTGCAACTGCTCCGTCACCTGGCGGTGTTCAAATGCCACCGCAATACTGCTGGCAATAGATTCGAGGAACTCTACTGTCCCCTGGGTAATCATGTTCTCCTGCTGTGCTAATACCTGAAGCATACCAATGTTCTGTCCTGACAGCTTCAAAGGGATCAACGCTATCGAACTTGCTTCCAGGCAAGAGCAGAATTGCTGTTTACATCCCTGAGTGCGCAGAACTTCGGCGCAGTTTCTTCCCGGTTCACTCCAGAAGCTTCCTCCGGGGGTAAAACACGGCCTGCGGGTATCCATGTTCCCATCCAGAATATCCACACACAGAGCATCGGCTACAACCCTCTTGTATTCGGGCAAAGGATCTCCCTGTTCAGGTACAAGAGTGCCACCTCTCAAATCTGCTTCGGGTTCCAGCCCCATACTGCAATACTGTGCATAGGAACCATGCTCCTTTAAGTGAAGTCCAACATAATCACATCCGGTAAAATCACGGATCAGCTGAAGGATATCCTGAATTCTGTCATCGCGACCACTGGGAAGTGACAACAACGTAAGAACCTTAGCGCTTAGCTCTTCACGGCGCTCCGCTAGTTTACGCTCGGTAATATCCTGCTTCACTGCGACAAAATGGGTCACTAGACCACGCGCATCTTTGAGGGGAGAGATAAGGGCGTATTCCCAGAACAGTTCACCGTCCTTTTTGCGGTTACGGAATTCGCCGCGCCAGTCATATCCGTTCAGGATAGTATTCCACAGAGTCTGGAAGTACTCCTTGGGGGCACTGCCCGAGTTGAGAATACGAGGGTTCTCACCTATCGCCTCAGACACAGAATATCCTGTATGACGCGTAAAGGTAGAGTTAACATATTCGATGGTACCATTGATGTCGGTGACAATTATTGCATTAGGACTTTGCTCCACTGCACGGCTGAGTTTGCGCAGCTGATCTTCAACTTCTCTACGCGTACTGATATCTATTATGGTTCCAACCACGCCTGGGCTGGCGTTATCCACCTGACGATAGGATGCGGCGCAAAAGATTACCGGATGTTCCTGTCCATCCGCAAACACCAGGTTCTGTTCACTCCGGTGTGTCACACCGTAGTCAGTAGCACAGTTTTTAACGATCTGCGTTACTTCGGCAGGCAGAGCATGTCCTCTACTATCATTCGTTATCGAATGGCTTGGACGTCCGATTTTGGCATTAAATGCTCTGTTGAACCCCATATAGCGACCAGCAGCATCAGTATAAAATATGGGATTAGGAATAGCATCAAGTATACTTTGCAACTGATCAAGCTGCTTCTCGAGGCTGCGACGCTGGCGCTCTACACGCTGAAGCATATGATCAAAACAGTTCTGCAGAATTACAAATTCATCCCCACTGCTGGAAAAGTTTTGGGTACTTTGTAGACGAGACTCCGTTGAGCGTTCAGAATGCTCTGCCTCTACCACTTTTCGAGTCAAGCGCTTTAAGGGCTTAAGCAGCTGGCGCATCAAGAACCAGACTGCCAATGCAGCCAGCACAATTTTACCACTTAAAGCCAGAAAAAGATCACGCTTCAATGTTGCGAGAGGTGCATAAGCCTGTTCCAACGGTTCGTGAACCCCAAGCACCCAATCCACGTGCTGCAATGCACTCAACGAACTCAGCGTCTCGCGCCCGTCTGGCCGGGTAATGATCGAGGTAACCTCCTCCCCATCGGCCGCGCGCCGGCGCAACTCCTTACCCTGTTCTGTAAGGGCCGCGCTGAAGTGAGTTTCATCCTCAATCTTAAGCATGTGCTTTGCGTTGCACAGAGTAAGGTAGCTCCCATCCCCACGGCTGAAACCCTGCAGATATCCCAGCATGTCGCGTTTCAGCAACTCTATGGCACCCGCCAGGGCGCCCCTTACTTTTCCCCGGGAATCAACAATGGGTGCGGTGAAGAGTATAAGGGGTTTATCCAGAGAGGATGCGCCGTGGAAGTCTTGAGGCATATACGGAAGGACGCGTGGCTGACCGGTGCGCAAAGTGATGTTGAGCTGTGTGCGCCAGGAACAATCCTCAGGGCACAGAAAAGGACGTTCCTTGCTTGACCCCATGACGGTTCCATCAACATCAAAAATGGCGAGGCCGGCACCGAAATGCTGACTGCTGCTCCAGTTATTCCTCAGGAAGTCCTGCGCACGCGCTGGGTTGGCAACAATGTCATCATCAATGCGGTGCGCCAGGGACAGCAAGTGCTGTTCCACGCTATAGATGCGACCATCTATCTGCCCCGACAGAGTTCGCACCAGTGCTGTCTGTTCTCGTGCAATGGTAGACTGCAGTTCCTGCCGAAAGAACCCGAACATCATCCAGGCTGTCAGAATCAGCAGAAATGCTGTGAGCAACGCCACCGGCATCGTCATTTTAAGTTTTAGCGTATTGCGGTCATGCAAGTGCGCAGGAAGAGTGAATTTCAAGGCTTGAACTCCAGAAAAGAATTTAACATGCAACTCTGCCGCTAATCTGGTAATGCTCTAAATTAGAATAAATCATATACCGAAACATCCTGAGATGCAATCATTACCTTTACACTCTGGAATCTGCCATACTCCCTTTATCCGGATATTTGCATATATGTCTAGGGCGGGGTATCGGTGTGATCGGTAAATATTTTTTGCTGTTTCAGCATATTATCCGCTTATCTGCGGTTGTCTGTGTAAAAAACCCCGGCATCTGATGATAACCGAGGCGCAAGTGTGGCACAAACAACTAAATATCATGAAATATGGGGGCTGGAAGGGCGCTAAAAAAGCATAAATCTTTAGGAACCTATTCAGCTGAAGAGGTGGCAATGCCCATTTCGTAGTATGTACTGGATCCACTGCTTGAGTGACACCCGACACAGTCGTTATTTAACAACGCCTGGTTGGGACCGGAGCCACTTACATCCTCGCCATTCTGGCTGTTGTGCATGGTATGACAATTGGAACAGGGGCCACTCACCATTGCATATCCGCATGTAGAAAAGAGAAGTAAAAACAGAACCTGTCCCGTAATTACGCGCTCAACCCTCATTGTCCATTTCAAGAGTGACCCCATTATCTCCCCAAATTGTATCCGTTGATATGTCATTCATCACAAAACAAATGCGTGCCCGCATGAAAACTTCTGCTAGAATGGCACCTCCGAAGCCATGGTTTTGTGCATAGCATGTACCAAACAACAACAGATAATGCGAAAACATGGGAGGGAAAGAGAAAAATATGGGTAAGTGCATAAAATTCCTTGAGGAAAGCAATCCTCTAATTTTAACACCTGGACAATTTGTTTAAATAAGAAATTAACACGGCCCAACAGGTGTGGCATTAGCCCCAAAATTTACTCAGGCGTGTGATTTACCCCACCTGGGGCACTCTAACGATTAATAAATGACAGGCATCCATAGAGGTACAGGACATGAGAGACACATCGGAGACGCTGAAGGCAGAGGAGCAAAAGTCTGGCAAACATCAAGAAGAGCCCATCATTCCACGTCTGCTCGCAAGTAATGCCTTACGCGCAAATATGGAAAAGCACATGACTCTCAATCGCATGGCAGACACCAAGGCATCCATGATCATCACCGCCGCCTCGCTCATAACAACCATTACCCTTACCCAATATAAACATATGCAATTGAGCACGGTTATATTCCTCGCAGGTGCAAGTATTTTGGCTCTGGTGTTTTCGATCTTTGCCATCATCCCGCCCCTCCACGTAAGTGGGGCTACAAATTTATTCTACTTCCGCTCGTTTTCGAAAATTAGTGAGGAGGAATTCAAAGAGCAGTTCCTTGAAGCAATCAGCGAGCGCGACAAACTTTACGATGCCTACCTGCACGAGCTGTATTTTCTCGGCCGGCATCGCCTTACACGCAAATATGCCCTTATACGCAACGGTCTCTGGACGCTGCTCGGCGGGCTCCTGGGTGCGATCATTTCAGTACTGTGGCACAACCTCTTGTGATTGGGGGCCTTAGGCGTGATATAATGGATGGAAAGGCAATAAAAGAAAGGGCCGGTTCACTTATGTGTGAACCGGCCCTTTCTTTTATTGGTAGCGGGGGGAGGATTCGAACCTCCGACCTTCGGGTTATGAGCCCGACGAGCTACCAAACTGCTCCACCCCGCGTCATCTCTTTTTTCCCTGCGTCAGCAAGTGAAGGTCGTTTGTAACAGAGGCGCTTCTGCTTGTCAAGCAAAGCCTCTACTTTATTTACGGAGTATCCACAAAACTCTTCAGGCGCTTGGCACGACTCGGATGGCGCAGCTTGCGCAGCGCCTTGGCCTCAATCTGGCGAATACGCTCGCGGGTGACACTGAAATCCTGCCCCACCTCTTCGAGGGTGTGATCGGACTTCTCCCCGATACCGAAACGCATACGCAGAACCTTCTCCTCGCGCGGGCTTAAAGAGGACAGCACGTCCGCTGTCTGAGCGGACAAATTGTCCTTGATCGCTTCCTCCAATGGAGATACAGCCCCCTTATCCTCTATGAAATCGCCGAGAGATGAATCCTCCTCTTCGCCGATGGGGGTTTCAAGGCTGATGGGTTCCTTGGCAATCTTCAGCACCCGGCGTACCTTTTCGAGCGGCAGATCCATGCGTTCGGCAATCTCCTCGGGAATCGGTTCGCGCCCGAGTTCCTGCACAAGTTGTCGACAGGTGCGGATCAGCTTATTGATGGTTTCTATCATATGCACCGGAATGCGGATAGTACGAGCCTGATCCGCAATGGCGCGGGTAATCGCCTGGCGGATCCACCAGGTAGCGTAAGTGGAGAATTTGTATCCGCGCTGATACTCGAATTTATCCACCGCTTTCATGAGGCCGATATTGCCCTCCTGAATGAGGTCGAGGAACTGCAGTCCACGGTTGGTATATTTTTTTGCTATGGAGACGACTAGGCGCAGGTTTGCTTCAACCAGTTCGGTTTCCGCCATTTTGGCCTGATACTCACCGCGGCGCACCTCTTTCATCGCGCCAACTAACCCTTCGGCACTGAATCCACTCTCTTCTTCAACTTTTTTAAAGCGGCGCTGCGCCCCTTTGAGGCGCTTTTCTATAGTGAGCAGCTCTTCAACAGTGGTTCCGAGCTCCCGGGCTACCGCCTGAGCTTCAGCATCATTTTTATGCATGCGGCGCAGATGACTGCGGATCTGCTTATGTGTAAGCCCCAGCTTTTTCTCACATGCTGCCACATCCTTTAGGCTTTTCTGCACCTGTTTGGAGAGCTCCTTGAGGCGCGCTGTCACGCGCTTGACCACTTTCTCTTTGAGGCGCAGCTGGCGGATGGTCTCATACAAACCCTGCATGATCCCATCGATCTCAGCCTGGAGTTCCTTGCGCTCTGCCGCATCCTTGCTTTCTTCAATGCGCGCTTTTATTTCGTCGAGGTGCTCTTTTTTGCGCCCCACTTCGGCGATAAGCTCTGTAGTCTGAGCCCACTGGGCCTCCATATCCTCCAGCGAAGCCTCATCTTCTTCGGTATTCCCGTCACGGGTAATATCCGCAAGGGTGGTCTCGCCTTCTTCAAGTTTCTTGCCCAGGCGTACCACTTCATTGAGGGCAATGGGGGTGCACAATACCACTTTGGTGATGAGATTTTCCCCCTCCTCTATCCGCTTGGCTATTTCAACCTCACCTTCACGTGTAAGGAGAGCCACCTGTCCCATCTCGCGCAGGTACATACGGACCGGATCGCTGGTGCGACCGATAACCCCCGCTTCCAGGGCTGGAGTCTCTTCTGCTTCATCGTCAGAATCTGCATCTCGTGAACTACTGCTTTTTGCTACACTATCTTCTTTAGCGTTAGCATCGATGATCTCAATATCCATTTCACCAAACATGACCATCACATCTTCAATCTGACTGGCTCCAACCATGTCTTCAGGAAGAGCTTCATTCACTTCATCGTAGGTCAGAAACCCCTTCTCCTTACCTGTTTCGATAAGCTGCTGAAATTCTTCTTCTTTTGTTTTTTTTGCCATAGTACGCATCTCCTGTTCATCGGTATGCCGCCGATTTTTGTTTATGCGGTGGTACTCTGTTCTAGCGTTTGATCTGGCGATTTATCGTCATCAACTCTCGCAGACACTCATTCTGCGCCTGTATATCGCCGTTGCGTTCAGCCTCGCACATCTGTGCATGCAGTTGTGTTCTACGCTGTTTGAGTTGACTGCGATTCACCGCCACACGACAATCGCTAAAAACCTTTTCGATAACCTCATCGGCAAACTGGCCTCTATCCACCAGTGCTGCCGTCAGAATCTCCTGCACTTCACTATCTTCACATTGATCCAGCAGCCAGTGTCCCGGCTCGCGCTCTTTCGCATACGCCCGACTTATGAGCTCGGCACATTCACGACATCTGGGATGAGAAAACAGACTTTCCACTCCTGTAGCCATCACATCTGCGCTCACATGGCGCCGCTCTGCCATAAGAGCGAGTAACATCTTCTGTGCCTTAAGATCGCTATCCTCTCCTGCGCCCCTGGCAACCGGGCGTCGAACTTCCCGGCGCGCCTCTGACATCTGCCGCTCCGGTTCAGGTGTCGCGGATACAGATGCTCTCTGCTCCCCTTTGACCTGTTCCAACTGTCGCTGCAACACCCCGGTGTCAACCCCGGTTCGTTTAGCCAACTCCTGCACATGCAGGTTACGTTCTATCTCATCCGGAATCCTTGCTAAAACCTCGAGAATCTCCGCTATGCCACGTGCCTGATCCTCGGCCTGCTCCCCTCGAGCTTCAAGGCTTCCCTCCATGTAGTATCCCAGTGCTGAACGTGCACGCTCGAGGCGCGCATCAAAAGCCTCGCGTCCATGCTGAGCCAGAAATGAGTCGGGATCCTCCCCCGTTTCGAGACTTAAGTGCTGAATATGCAGACCGCCCTCAAGCAGTACCGGTAGAGCCCTGAAACATGCTGCCTGTCCAGCTTTATCCTGATCAAAGAGCAACACTACTGTATCCACGTAGCGCTTCAACAGAGAAGCGTGCTCCGGAGTGAGGGAGGTTCCACATGTAGCTACGACATTGTCCACCCCCGCCTGCACAAGAGCAAGATGGTCAAAATAGCCTTCCACCACGATAACCCGACGTTGACGCCGCATGGAGTTTTTCGCATCATAGAGCCCGTACAGGGTTTTACCCTTGTGATACAGATCCGTCTCGGGCGAGTTTATATACTTGGGCAGACTCTTATCCAGCACCCGTCCCCCGAACGCTACCACATGGCCATACGGATCCTGCACCGGGAACAACAGGCGGCGCCGAAACATATCGTAAGTGCGTCCGTCATCGCTACGGCGCAACAATCCCAGCGCAACAGCCTTATCCTCCTCCACCTGCGCCTCTTTCAAATGGGAGCAAAGTCTGTCCCATCCGGGCGGGGCAAAGCCGAGCTGAAAACGGCGCACCATCTCCCCGCTATAACCTCGCCGCCGCAGATAGGCGCGCGCTTCGGCACCTTCGGGTTCCTGCAGGAGAATACGGTGGTAGAAATCCACCGCTATATCCACAATATGCTGCAGGCGCTCGCGCTCTTCGCGTTGCTGCTGCCGCCGTGGAGAAAGCTGCTCCTCTTCAATTTCGATCCCTACCCGCCGAGCTAATCTATGCACGGCGTCGGTAAAACCCAACCCCTCGATGCGCATTAAAAAATTAAATACATTTCCACCGGCGCCACACCCGAAGCAGTAAAAAAACTGCTTACTGTTGTTAACGCTGAATGAGGGGGTTTTCTCCCCATGGAAGGGGCACAGTCCAAAGTGGTTGTCGCCGGACTGCTTGAGATTTACGTACTCTCCCACCACACTCACAATGTCGCTGTGCTCGCGTATCTGCTCAATGGTCTCAGCGGGAATTCTACCTGACATCATTCCCTCCTGTGTCCCGTGTGCTCTCCGAGCTGAATCACAGTAACTGCATCACCGCCGTGTGCATTGTCGGCCGAATGAAAGGCGCTCACAGCACGATGATGACCGAGCATCTCGCGGATAGCTCGACGCAGTGCTCCTGCACCACGCCCATGGGTGACATGCAGATCGCGCCAGTTGTGGAGCAGAGCATCATCGATGAAACGCTCCACCCTGGGCACGGCATCCTCCACCCGCATCCCTACTACATCCAGATCAGGATTAAAGCCCGCGCGTTCAACCCTGGTACGACTGTGATGCACCTTGGAGCCTTTAGATTTAGACTCCACGAAGCGGCGCGGTTCACACGCTTCCAGTGCATGCAGGGGCAAGCGCAGTTTTTTACCCTGAACACTTAAGTCAACCTGCTGCCCCTTCACTTTTTCCACCACCGCTTCGGCTCCCAGAGAGGGAACCATGACAATCTCTCCATGGCTCAGTTCGCGTGGGGGGCGGGAGGAACGTAACTTACGCCGGGGCTCATATCCTTCCGCACTCTGGTGCACTTCGCGCATCAGTTCCGCTTCTTCACGCCCGCTCGCAGGATACTCATGCAGTTCCTTGGCACGCTTCAACAGAGTACGCACCTTGCCACGCGCTTCGTTTACAATCTCGCGTGCCTGTTCCTGTGCCTTTATACGCATGGCATCGCGGCGGCTCTCAAATTCATGCAGCAACTTGCGGCGTTTTTCCCGTTCCTGCTTCGCCTGCGCCAGCAGCTCCCTGGTTTCATCACGTTCCGCTTCCAGCTCTGCATACAGCTGGTTGAGACGCTCCACCACTGCAAGGCCATCGCGCTCCTCACTCCCTAGGTACTCCTGCGCCTGCTGAATAACCTGCGAAGGCAGTCCCAGCATTCCCGCAATGGTCAGGGCACTGCTGCTCCCCGGCACTCCGTAGTGAAGGCGATATGTGGGTGCCAGGGTAGCGGGATCAAACTCCACCGCAGCATTTTCCACGCGCTCATGCAGAAAGGCATAGCCCTTTATGGTGTTCAGGTGCGTGGTCACCACGGTGCGCGCCCCGCGCTCCCGCAGCTGATCCAGCACGGCAAGGGCAAGAGCACCCCCCTCAGAAGGATCAGTACCCGTACCGGCTTCATCCATGAGCACCAGCGACTGCGCATCCGCCTGTTGCAAAATGCCCCTTATCCGCACGAGATGGCCGGAAAAGGTGGACAGATCACCCTCGATACTCTGTTCGTCGCCAATATCGGCAAATATTTTGCGAAACAGATACACCTTGCTGCGTGGATCACACGGCACCGGAATCCCTGCAGACACCATGAGAAACAGAAGCCCTACGGTTTTGAGAGCCACGGTTTTGCCGCCGGTGTTGGGTCCACTGATAATAAGGGTGTCGTGTTTGTGCCCCAAGCGCAGATCTACCGGAACCGTGTTGTGCTCACGCACAGTACCATCCTGATTCAGGAGCAGCAGGGGATGGCGTGCCTGGAGCAGGTCGAGCTGGGGTTTACCCGCCAGTTGCGGGGCACTCGCACCGGTCAGGCGGATAAAGCGTCCCATGGCGCAGTTGGCATCAAGACGGGCCAGAAGTGACTGATTCTGACGCAGCACCCCGGTTTCGTTTCGCACCCTGTCGGTGAGCGCTTCCAGAATACGTACAATCTCGCGCTGTTCTTCGCGCTGAAGGCCCTGTAAGTGATTGTTGTCCTCCAGAACCTGCTCCGGCTCAACAAACAACGTCTGCCCACTGGCCGACTCATCGTGAACAAATCCCTTTACCTGTCCGCGATGATCCGTCTTGACCGGGACAACATAGCGCCCATTACGCTCGGTGATAATCTGATCCTGAAACGCCGCTGCCAGAGAACGGTTCTGCAGCATGCGCTCCAGGGCATTGCGCACCTTCCTCCGCACATCGCGCTGCTGCTGGCGCAGATCCGCGAGCTGCCACGATGCCGTATCCAGCACCTCGGCCTTGGCATCAATGCTGCGCTCAATGTTGCGCCCCAGCGCTGTGGGTACCTTGAGTTCTGCTGCAAGTTGCGTGAGCTGCGGCGCCAGCTCCTCGTGGCTGAAGTACTCCGTACACGCTTTTGCCGCGGCAATACTTTCGCCCACTTCGAGTAGCTCCTGCGGGGTGAGGCGAGCGCCGGGCTTACCTGCCTGATGCAGATGGGCGTGGAGATTGTGCGCTCCTCCCAGAGGAGCAGCCCCCTTCTGTTCCAGCAGTTCGGCGGCCTCCTCTGCTCCCACAAGTGACTCTTCTACCTCGCGGGGATGCCGGAACGGGTGTAGGCGCTCGAGGCGCATGCGCCCGGGCTGCGTAACACTCATACGCGCAAGCAAGGTAACTATTTTGTCAAACTCCAGAACCTTAAGAGTCTGAGTAAGCATAGAGTTATTGTTTCTGATATCAGGATACCTGTTGAAAGAGTTTCTGGCTGTGCCTCACCAGATCGCCCCCAAACTCTACGAAAGGCGGCCGCAGCCGTGATGCATCAAAGGTTGATTCCACGGCATGAGGCAGAGCGCTGTTGGATAGGCCATATAAAACCAGGGCGAGAATGAGTGCACCCTGCATGAGACTGAAGAGCGCTCCCAGGACGCGGTTGAGTCCTCCCAGAAACAGGAGTTTAACAAACCTGGACAGAATCGCACCTACGATGGAGAAAAAGACCATGGTCAGCACAAAGAGTAGAATAAGAACCACCACCACGCACAATTGCAGCGGCAGATGGAGCCAGGCACTCACGCTCTCGGCAAGAGGGTCATAGAAGGTAAAGGCAACGACCGATGCAGCTACCAGCCCCACGAGGGAACAAATTTCCTTCAGCAGTCCGCGTAGACATCCCTTCAAGGTGAAGAGGAGTAAAATCGCGAGGATTGCAATGTCGAGGATATTCATAGCTGTCCTTTTGCCCTACGCTATTGTGCCCGCATTCGATACCAGGTGGTTATACTGGCGTCTGGGGAGAAATACATTCCGCAACAACTACTGCGCGAGACGCTGTTTCACCATCTCGCTCACTACACGCCCTTCGGCGCGTCCGCGCGTAGCAGCGCTCACCTGTTTCATCACCTTGCCCATGTCCTGCATGGACGTGGCGCCCAGATCGATTACTGCTGATTCGACAATCTCACGCAGTTCATCTTCAGTGAGTGCTGCAGGCATAAATTCCTGCAGGATAACGATTTCAGCTTCCTCTTTTGCCGCCAGGTCATCACGTTCGCCATCGCGGTAGGTCTGAGCCGCATCGCGGCGCTGCTTTACCTGTGTGGCTAACAGGGAGACAATTTCATCATCCCCGAGTTCCTTTTTAGCCTCAATCTCGGCATTTTTTACGGCGCTGCGCAACATGCGGATCACCCCGAGGCGTTCGCTCTCTTTGTTGCGCATCGCTTCTTTCATGGCGGTGTTCAGGTCCGTCTGGATACTCATGTTTTAGGTTTCCTTTTAGATGGTTATTCCCGAGAACGGGCTTCTTTTTCTTCTATGCCGGAAATGCCGAAACGGCGGCGCAATTCGGCGTAAATACGCTCCGGCGGCAGGTCGTAATATCCCAGCAGGATCAGAACGTGGAAAAAGAGATCCGCAACTTCGTAGATCACCTCATCGCTGATACCACCCTTGCCCGCCACGGCTGTTTCTGTGGCTTCCTCGCCGATCTTGCTCAGGATCTTGTCCAGCCCCTTGTCAAACAGCGAGCACACATAGGATTTTTGTTCAGGATTGCGGCGCCGGTCCTGAATGACGTGGTACACCGCATCGAGGATATCTTTTTGCGCGTAGATCGTGGCTGTATCTATTTCTGGTTCCCCTTCCACCTGGGGACGCTCGCCATCCCAGACGGAGTAGAAACACGATTTGCGCCCGGTGTGACATGCCATTCCTACCTGTTCCACCTTCAGAAGCAGGGTGTCACCGTCGCAATCGTAGCGGATTTCACGCACATGCTGGACATGCCCGGAGGACTCCCCCTTCATCCACTGCTTCGCGCGCGAGCGGCTGTAGTAGTGGGCCTTGCCGGTGCGCAGGGTATTCTCCACCGCTTCGGCATTCATATACGCCAGCATCAGCACTTCGCCATTCTCCACATCCTGCGCAATACAGGGGAGGAGGCCATTGGCGTCAAACTTCAGTTGTTGTATCAGATCTGTTTGTGGCTGTGTCATGCTTGAATTCCTATTCTTGAACCAGTGGACGCACTTTGACGCCGTGCTGGTGCAGGTACTCTTTACATTCAGCTATGGTGTATTCACGGAAGTGGAAAATACTCGCCGCCAGGGCTGCACTCGCTCCCCCTTTGGTAAAGCCATCTTTGATATGCTCCAGGTTTCCCACTCCTCCCGAGGCTATCACCGGAATCTGGAGTGCATCACTCACGGCGCGGGTCAGCTCCAGGTCGTAGCCGTTTTTGGTACCGTCACAATCCATGGAGGTAAGGAGGATCTCGCCAGCGCCGTTGCGCTGCATCCGCTGTGCCCATTCAATGACGTCGATACCGGTCTCGTTGCGCCCCCCGTGGGTGTACACCTCCCAGCGCTGCGGCGCACTTTCAGAGACACGGCGTGCATCAATCGCGACCACGATACACTGGGAGCCGAAGCGCTGTGCTCCGCGCGTAACAAAGTCGGGGTCGTGCACTGCCGCGGTATTGATGGAGACCTTGTCCGCTCCGGCGTTGAGAAGGCTACGAATATCTTCCGTGGTGCGTACGCCACCCCCTACGGTTACCGGCATAAATACCGAGGCTGCGGTACGCGCCACCACATCGAGGATGATGCCGCGCTTGTCGCTCGAGGCGGTGATGTCGAGAAATGTGAGTTCATCCGCTCCCTGGGCATCGTAGGCAATCGCCGCTTCCACCGGGTCACCGGCATCGCGCAACCCGACAAACTGCACCCCCTTGACCACACGCCCATCCTTGACATCCAGACAGGGGATAATGCGCTTGCTCAACATGAACAATTCTCCCCGGTGCAGCCTTCACCTTTGGCGCACGCAATGGCTGCTTTCAGATCAAGGGCGCCGCTGTAAATGGCCTTGCCGGTAATAGCACCGCACACCCCGCGCTCCTCCAGGGTGAGCAGAATACGGATATCCGCCATACTCGACACCCCGCCGGAGGCAATCACCGGGATGGAGATGGCGTCTGCGAGAGCGCCCGTAGCTTGGAAATTCGGCCCCTGCATCATGCCATCGCGGGAGATGTCCGTGTAGATGATGGCAGCAACCCCCATCCCTTCGAGTTCCTGCGCCATATCCACCGCTTTCTTCTCGGTCACTTCGGCCCAGCCGCGCACGGCCACGAGGCCGTCCCTGGCATCGATCCCAACTACGATCTGCCCGGGGAATTTCTTACACGCCTGACGCACCAGTTCCGGATCTTCCTTTGCCACCGTGCCCAGGATTACACGCGAGAGGCCGAGTTCTAGATATGCCTCAATCGTAGCCAGATCGCGGATGCCGCCACCGAGTTGAGTGGGGATATCCAGTGCCCCTACAATAGCCTGAATCGCAGCGCGGTTGCGCGGTACTCCGTCAAATGCGCCATCCAGGTCGACAATATGGAGCATTTCGGCCCCCGAATCCTGCCAGATGCGCGCCTGTGCCGCCGGGTCAGTGGAATATACCGTATCTTTGTCCATAAGCCCTTGTTCGAGGCGCACACAGTGCCCCTGCTTCAGATCAATTGCAGGAATTACCAGCATTTATAGTTCTCCAAAGTTTTTGAGTATTTTAAGCCCAACTGCCTGACTTTTCTCGGGATGAAACTGGGTTGCCATAACGTTTTCGCGCGAGATGGCTGAACAGAAGCGCACCCCGTAGTCTGTAACCGTGAGAACATCCTCTGTCAGCGCCGGCATCACGCGGTAGGAGTGGACGAAGTACACGTAGCTGCCATGCTCTACCCCGCGCAACAGCGGGCACTCGCGTTCAATCTCAATCTGATTCCACCCCATATGAGGAATCTTCAGATATTCGCCATCTATCTGCATATCCGCAGGGAAATGCTCCACTGTTCCGGGAATGACCCCGAGACCCGCGTAATTACCAAACTCCTCGCTGCGCTCGAACAGCACCTGCAGCCCCAGACATATACCCAGAAATGGGCGCCCACTGTGGATGTGTGCGTGTATCGCCTCTACAAAACCACCCTGCTTCAGGTTCGCAATGCAGTCACCAAACGCTCCGACCCCGGGGAGCACCAGGCGTTCGGCGCTCTCTACTTTGCGCGCATCGTCCGTCACTTCAGCACTGAATCCCAAGTGCTCAAACGCCTTCTGCACACTGCGCAGGTTGCCCATTCCGTAGTCGACAATAGTAATCATTGCGCTTATTCGAGCCTCCCTTTAGTGGACATCACGCCATCTATCCGTGGATCCATGGCAACAGCCTGCCCGAGGGCGCGTCCCAGTGCCTTGTAGATCGCCTCAATAATGTGGTGCAGGTTGGTGCCGTATTCCAGATTAACGTGAAGATTGATCCCGGCGTGGTTACATAGCCCCACGAGGAACTCCTCCACCAGCTCAACATCAAAAGCACCCACCTTCGCCTTGGGGAGCTCAACGCGGTACACCAGATGGGGGCGCCCGGAGAAATCGAGATCCACCCGCACCAGACTTTCATGCATGGGGATGGAGGTGCTGCCGTAGCGGTGAATCCCTGCCTTGTCTCCCAGCGCCTGACGGAATGCCTCACCTACACAGATCCCCAGATCCTCCACGGTATGGTGGTCATCCACCTGAGTGTCGCCGCGGGCATGCACGGCCAGACTGAACATCCCGTGTCGGCTCATGAGGGTGAGCATATGATCCATAAAGCCGATACCGGTTTCGATCGGCGCCGGGGTGCTGCGGTCAAGATCGAGTTTCAGGTCTATGCGGGTTTCTGCCGTTGTGCGTTCGATAGTGGCTGTACGCGCCATCGCAATCTCCTTGTGCGGGGCTTATATACCCCTTAACGTTTTTCCTCATCAAGGCGCAGGGACACCGAACGTGCGTGCGCATCGAGCCCTTCGAGGCCGGCGATCTGTACTGTGGCACCACCGAGACGCTGCAACCCTGCCCTGGAACAGTAGATGAGGCTCGACTTCTTGACAAAATCATCCAGCGACAGGGGGGAAAAGAAGCGCGCACTCCCGCCGGTGGGCAGGGTATGGTTGGGCCCCGCCACGTAATCCCCAAGGGCTTCCGGGGTATTATGCCCCATGAAGATCGCTCCGGCATGTCGAATGAGGGGGAGCAGTTCATAGGGATTGTTTACCGCAAGCTCAAGATGTTCGGTGGCTATGCGATTGCACAGATCCGCCGCCTGCTCCATCTCCTGCGCTACAATAATAGCGCCGTAGTTCTCGATGGATGAACGTGCTATATCCGCGCGCGAAAGGTCTTGTAACTGGCTCTCCACCTCGTTCTGCACTTGCTGCGCCATATTTTCATCTGTGGTCACCAGCACTGAGGATGCGAGTTCATCGTGTTCCGCCTGGGAAAGTAGATCAGCAGCCAGATGTGCAGGATTGCCGCTCCCGTCATTGATAATGAGAATCTCGCTCGGCCCCGCTATCATGTCGATATCCACCTGGCCGAACACCATCTTCTTCGCCATCGCAACGTAGATATTTCCGGGTCCTGTGATTTTGTCTACGCGCGGAACACTCGGGGTACCGTACGCCAGTGCTGCTACAGCCTGCGCTCCACCAAGGGGGAAGACGCGTGTTACCCCCGCGAGATGCGCAGCCGCGAGTACATGGGGATTCACCTCGCCACCCGGCATGGGGACCACCATGACAATCTCTTTTACTCCGGCAACACGAGCGGGGATTGCATTCATTAACACCGAGGATGGATACGCCGCTTTGCCGCCGGGAACATATATCCCCACCTTGTCGAGGGGGCGCACCAATTGTCCGAGCTGAATATCCTCCTCATCGGTACAGATCCAGGTCTCCTGCTTCTGACGCCGATGGTAGGCGCCGATGCGCTCTGCGGCCAACTCCAGGGCCGCAAGATCATCGTTACTCACCTGCGCGCGCGCCGCGTCGATCTGCGCCGAAGAAAGCTCCATCCCGAAGCTATCGAGGTCGAGACGATCAAAGTGCAGGGTGTACTCCTGCAGGGCTTCATCCCCGCGGGCGCGCACATCAGCGATAATCTTACTTACCGTTTCTTCAATCCCTGTGGGGATCTCCTCCGCACGTTGCTCTATAAGGCGAAACTTCGGTTCAAAGTCTGCATCGCTAAATCTCATCAGGCGAATCATAAACACTACCTTTCCCGGGTGTCGTCATGCGGTAACACATTGACACTTAAGCGTATCAGGTTGAAATTTTAGGACTTGAAGCAACGACAGTTTCCAGATCGTCAATGATACGGCGAATCTTCTTATGTTTGGTCTTCATGCTCGCGCGGTTCACTATCAGACGCGTGGTGATCTCGGCAATGGTCTCAACTTCAACCATACCGTTATCCCGCAGAGTTCCACCGGTAGAAACCAGATCTACAATGCGCTCGGTCAACCCCACCAGGGGCGCAAGCTCAATGGAACCGTAGAGCTTTATCAGCTCAACCTGTATGCCGCGCGCACGGAAATATTTTTCGGTTATATTGGGGTATTTGGTCGCAACCCGGATGTTTGACCAACGCGTGGGGTCATTGTTCTTCTCCAGATCACGTGGCTCGGCCACTACCAGGCGGCAGTAGCCAAAGTTGAGATCCAGCGGCTCGTACAGATCCTTCTCCTGCTCCAGCAGGGTGTCCTTGCCCACCACGCCGATATCGGCACAGCCATATTCCACGTAGGTGGGAACATCGGTAGCGCGTACGGCGATAAAGCGATAACCTGCTTCGCGATTTTCAAACACCAGTTTGCGATTTTTCTCTTCCATCTCAGGGCAGGTGATCCCGATCTGGCCGAACAGCTCCATGGAATCCTGCATAATGCGCCCTTTAGGCAGGGCAAAGGTGATAAAGTCGCTCATGCTGTCCTCGTTTCATTTAGGTGTGGGGTTAACGCACGCGC
>JAWOFA010000116.1:0-5954 GCA_046482505.1 Desulfuromonadaceae bacterium
AACGCAGCCATCAATATCAAACAGTTTGCCGTAGCTGATGCGCTCGGGCAGAGCGTTTGTGTAAAGAGTTCCCCTGCAGCGCCACATGTCAGCGCATGTGCTGCAGCGAAAGGTGCCAACCCAACAAGGCACGGGTCACAAGAAGCCCCCACTAGAATCGTGGCTACGATTTAGTGGTGGGAGTATGTCACGGGAAAGTCCAGACATATATGCACAGTACCTATGTCGTATAATTTAAACAGAAAGGAGCTGCAACATGGAATACACAGAAATAGGGGCTTTGAAAAAGGTTTCCCGCGTCGGTCTTGGAACCTGGGCCATAGGTGGCTGGATGTGGGGTGGCACCGAAGAACAGGAATCCATCGACACCATCCATGCCGCGCTGAACAACGGCATAAACCTCATAGATACCGCTCCGGTGTATGGTTTTGGACGTTCAGAGGAGATTGTGGGGAAAGCCCTCGCCCAAGGGAATTACCGAGAACGGACAGTGCTCGCAACCAAGGTGGGCCTGAACTGGGACGACGGCAAGGTGTTCCGCGATTCGCGTCCCCAGCGCATTGTGGAAGAGGTGGAAGATTCACTGCGCCGCCTCCAGACGGATGTGATCGACCTGTATCAGGTGCACTGGCCCGACCCCCTCGTCCCCATTGAGGACACTGCTGCAGCGCTGCTGAAGCTCAAGGAGAGCGGGAAGATCCGCGCCATCGGGGTGAGCAACTACAGTCCGGAGCAGATAAAGACCTTTGAAGGGGTCACCGCACTGGATTCCAACCAACCGCCGTACAATCTTTTTGAGCGGGGGATCGAGGAAGACGTGCTCCCGACATGTAAGGAGCACGATGTAGCGCTGATTACTTACGGTGCCCTGTGTCGTGGCCTCTTGAGCGGCAAGATGTCCACCGAGCGCGAGTTTGTCGGGGATGATCTGCGCCAGCACGATCCCAAATTCAAGGCACCGCGTTTTGCCGAGTATCTGCAGGCGGTGGAACGCCTGGAACAGATTGCGCAGCGCCATGGGCGCAGCGTATTGCACCTTGCGGTGCGCTGGGTGCTGGATATGGGGTCGAATGTAGCCCTGTGGGGGGCACGCAATCCCCACCAGCTGGATCCGGTGGCTCAGGTGGATGGGTGGAATCTCGACGCCCGGACCCTGAAGGAGATTGACACCATTCTGCAGGAGGAGATCACTGATCCGGTGGGACCGGAGTTTATGGCACCTCCCGCACGCAAAGAATAGTCCTCCACTTTTCTGACTGTTCAGCAGGGGCTTGTGGTTCCCTTCCCATGGGTGCCACAGGCCCCGAACGGCAACGAATGCTTAGCCGTTGACGACTTCACTCTTTAAGGTATGTCAGATTGCATCTATTTTTCAAATAACGCTCTTAACCTAGAACAATGTTATAGATATATCTTTTCATTGGCTTTGCAATATGTTATGAGAAAAGAGATTATCGAATACCTTTAAGCTTAAGCGCTGGAGCGGATTTCAACCCCAAAGGATATCCGCCGCGCATAGCCCGGCTTTATGCAGATACAGAGACATATCATTCTGGATGTTGCGCAAAAAGATGGGCGCAGAGAGTCTTTTATTGAGGGCTGACTCTGGAACAGAGCACATCGCAGCCTGGGGAGGATTGATCATTGAACATTCTGCATCTAGCGCATCCTGCTTGAACATCCGGTTTAATACCGATTACAAGAGCAGGAGAAAAAGCACTCGATCTATGATGTAATTGGGTTTGATCGGAAACTTTTGCTGTCTGCTACACAGGGAGAGAGTTGCATGGGTAAAAAAATTGTTGTTGATCCTGTCACCCGTATTGAAGGCCACCAGGAGGTTGTCACAACGGTTGAGGAGGGCAAAGTTGTTGCAGCAAAGGTGCGGGGGACAATGGCGCGTGGCTTTGAAGGCTTTTTGCGCGGTCGGCGCTGGATGGATGCAACGGTAGCGACTTCTAGGGTCTGTGGTGTCTGCTGGCACGTGCACGCTGAAGCGTCCAACAAGGCCATGGAAAAGGCAACAGGCATTGAACCGACGGAAAACGGACGCCTGATGCGGGAGTTGACGGTTGCCGCCCACATGATTGCCGACCACATCCTGCATACCTATTTTCTTACGGGCCCGGACTGGTTCGATGTGGCCAAGGCAGCGGAATATACTGGTCAGAACAGCAAAGTTCGCTCGGTGATCCAGGCGGTCAAGAGCAACACATTCGGGTTGATTCAGCAATATCCGCAAGGGCGCTATATAGATGATAACGCGACCTGCGAGGCCCTTCTGGCGCATTACCTTGAAGCCTTAGGGTATATCCAGCGTCTTCACAGCGCTATTGCCCTGTGCGGCAGCAAGGCCCCGCATCCCCATTCCATAACCCCGGCGGGAGTAACAACCGAGATAACCACGGAAAAACTCGCACACCTGTCATCTGTACTCGATGCAACACGCGAATTCGTCGAAACAACTATGGTACCGGATGCCATGGCCATTGCACGCCACTTTCCGGAACATTTTGAACTGGGGAACAGCGGGGGTAACTTTCTCGCCCTTGACACCTGCTTCAGGCCCGGGGGAAATCCTTTATTCAAATCAGGTGTTTTGCTTGACGGAAAGTCAGTTCCATTTTCTCAGGCACAAGTTACCGAAGATTCAGAGCAGTCCTACTATGCGGCTGATGGCAGCTATGCGCCGGACAAAAGCGGAGCATACTCGTTTGTGAAGGCACCGCGTTATCAGGGGCAGATTGCTGAAGTGGGGCCTCTCGCCCGCCTTATGGTCAATGGCGACCAGCGCTTATCTCAAGTGGTTTCCTCCCTCGGAGGACGTCTGGGCTCTTCCAATATGTGCCGCCTGGTTGCGCGTGGGGTGGAATGTCTCAATTTCCTCGACTACTGTGATGAAGCGATTTCCCACCTTTTCAAACATATCGATGCCCCTTTTATTAAAGAATGGGATCCGAATGGGGATTTTACCGGTTCGGGCTGGGGCCATGCCGTTGCAGCACGGGGAGACCTCATGCACTATTATCGTCTTAAAAACGGTGTCATAGAGGATGCGAATCTCATTGTTCCATCCACTTGGAACTTTTCGCCCATGGGGGGGCCGGCGGAAAAAGCCATGCTTGGCTTGCCGGCAACCTATAAGGGCAGAGAAACCAATCTGGAGTTGATTCGGACAACACACAGTTTCGACCCCTGCATGGCCTGTTCCATACATTAAATTCGGGAGTTGCCAGATGGATAGACGCGAATTCTTAAAGGTTGCAAGTGCTCTGGTTGCCGGTATGGCTCTGCCCCTCAGACAGGTGGAGGCTCTCGTAAATGTTCCCGCAGAGAAGAAACCGCGGGTGGCATGGCTACAGAACCAGGATTGTACCGGGTGCAGCACCAGTTTTGTAAACAGTGACACCCTGCTGCAATTTCTTACAGAGATCGTCAATGTAGTTGCTCATCCCAATCTTTCGTTTGCTTCCGGACACAGCTACCACGATATCTGGGAGGATGTGCTGACAGACGGGGCCCACGTGATTGTTGCAGAAGGGACGATACCTCTGGCACAACCGAAAACCGCAATGACCTTTGGCAAAACGGCCGCAGAATTCAGCCGGGAGGCGTTTGAGGCGGCCGGGCTGATTCTCTGCGTTGGAACCTGTGCCTGCTATGGGGGCATTTCTGCCGCTGCAGGCAACACCACGGGAGCCACACCGGTTCCGGATTTTTTGCGGCAGCACTGCAATTGGAGCAAAGAGAAGATTGCCAGCAAGGTGATCACTCTTCCCGGGTGTCCGGTACATCCCGAAGAGATTGTGGGCACGGTGCTCGACATTGTAGCGACCGGGCGTATCCCGCGGCGCAATAGCAATCTGTCGCCGGAACGTTTTTACGCAGAGCTGATTCATGATCACTGCCATCTGCGTGGTCTGTATGAAAATCAGGACTTTGCAAAATTCCCCGGCGATCGGGGCTGTCTCTTCGAGGTTGGCTGCAAAGGGCCCGTTACCTACCGTAAGGTTTGCCCGAGCCGCAAGTGGAATGATGGTGCCAATTGGTGTGTTGAAGCACGTTTTGGGTGTAAAGGGTGTGCCCACAGGGACTTTTTCGCCCACTCCAACGAATCGATGTTTACCTCACCGCGTGACATGGAGTATATCGACTGGAATAACCTCATGGTGAATAAGGGGAGGGGCTAAGATGAAAAAATACCTGCACCGTATCAGTTTTCAGGTTATGCTTTTCTTTTCTCTGGCCCTGATTGTTGCAGCTTTACCCGGGTTTTTCGGGTGGAGCTATACGTCGAACAAACTTGTCGATCCGGCTATTGACACCATGCTGGGAGAACAGTCCGGGCTGGTTGTACGTAGTCTGGGAATCCCCTTGACCACAGGGAACATGGAAGTTTTCGAGCAGCAGCTGACCTTGATGCCCGGCGAAATTATTCACAAGGTTGAGCTCATCGACGCGCTGGATGGGAAAATACACTATGACAGTGTTTCAGGGAAGCTGCCGGCAACAGAAGGGGACAGCCTCGCGCTGACTCTCGCCCAGGAAAAACAGCTCGATCACGTTATTCACGATGGCGACAGTTACATCGAATATGTCGGGATCCCCATTGTTTCTTCCTGCCTGCGTTGCCACGATGGTATTGTGGCAAACAATCATAAAGGCCATCTAGGAGAGGTGGCTGCCTACTTTAAAATTTATGCGGACTATTCCGTTGTCAATGCTATAAGTGCCAGTGAATCGCGTTATCTGATGTTGGCCGCAGGTGCCATTGTGGCAACGCTGCTGGCGGTTATGTTTTTCGTTCGCATGGCGCTCACGCGCCCGACGCGGCTGTTGCAACAGAGTCTGAAGGAGATCGTTTCCGGCGAGGGAGACCTGACCCAGCGTTTGCCGGAACGCGACAGTGAGTTGGGGGAAATCAGCGCATTGCTGAATCAGCTGATGCAGAAGATAGCTGATATTCTTGTCCCTATCAAAAACATGACAGCAGATTTGCATCAGACCTCCCAGGGCTTGGCGCAAAACGCTTCTGAGGCAGAAACGGTGATTGAAACGCTGAATCAGTCGGCAGATGGCAATGCGCATGCCGCATCGCAGCTAAGTACGGCGGTTGAGTCTGTGGCGGATACCAACAATCAGATTGCTTCGAATTCACAGCAGACGCGCCAGATGGCGTCTGACGGATTTGAGCGAGTCACCGGCGTAGTTGAGAGTATGAATGCTGTACACAATCAGACCGATGCCTTTACTTCCAAGATGGAGGATCTCGATCGCAGTTCTGGTGAAATCAGCAAAATTACCCGGACCATAGATGAGATTGCGTTTCAGACCAACCTGCTGGCACTTAATGCGGCGGTTGAAGCTGCACGTGCGGGCAGTGCGGGTAAGGGCTTTGCCGTTGTAGCTGAAGAGGTGCGTAATCTGGCTTCGCGGAGTGCCAAAGCGGCGGAAGAGATTGTCGGTATGATAGAGTCAGTGCAAAACAATACGCGCAGCGCTATGGAACAGTCACAGCATAACGCCGATCAGATTGAAAAAGGGGCAACGGACGTGGGTGAGATCGGTTCATTGATGGAGGAAATTGTTAAATCGATCGTCGGTGTATCCGACCAGATCGACAATGTTGCGAGTACGACAGAGGAACAGTCTGCGGCCGCGACAGAAGTTGCGGGATATGCGAGTTCCGTAAAGACCTCGGCCACAGAACTGCGCAGCACCTCTGTGGCGGTTGCCGAAAGTGCGACGGAGATCGACCGGCGGATCAACGATCTCGAAACCCTGCTTAATCGTTTCCGAACCTGATCTTGACATCCTCCCCTGCAAAGCAGGCGGAACTGGCTGTTCTGATGGGGGATCTGGAGACTGATCGCCATACACAGCGGATCTCTTCCCATGGTGTTCGCTCTCACCAGTTTTCAACCGGCAGCTTTTGCCATCTTTCTGCAGGGATG
>JAWOFA010000132.1:0-9100 GCA_046482505.1 Desulfuromonadaceae bacterium
CGCGCATTCAGGACCTGCTGCCCGGCGTGGAGCGGAGCATCGGCATTGAGGTGCCCTGAGCTGCCTCTACACCCCTTATTCCGCCAACGATCTGCCTCGGGATGCGGTTATCGCTACCGTCGATCTGGCACGAACCCACGGAGCCACTACCATGCCTGCTATCGCCAGGACTCTCAAGGCATGCGATCCCACCAGTGACCGCAGTGAAGAGCGCAAAACCTTCTTCCGCTTTAAAAACTTTTTGTATAAAACCATCCGCATTACGTAGCTTTTGAGTAAGAACTTGTGTCACCCACTGCAACGAGCACTGAAGAGTTATCGCATTAAATTCCGATCAGCTGGTGGAGCAGTTCTTCCACCTCCTGCCGATCCGCATCGCGCCATGGTCCGATGCACACAAACCCCATCTGCTCAGGGGTAAGGCAGGTTGCTGCCGCATGCGCCACGGCCGCCGCATCCACGTTACTCCACATATGCAGGTCATCGGCAAGGGTGCGCATATGTCCACTAACCACCCCCCAGCCATAGCGTCCCGCCAGCTCCTCGACGTTATCGCGGCTGAAATCCAGATGATTAAACGCATTGCGCACCACCATGCCGAGATAGTCCTGCTCCGGCTGATTGCGTACCCGGGCCATAACCTCAATCAGTGCCTGCACCACCGCCACAAGGTTTTCGGGCTCGGTGGAGAGATCAATAGAGAAACAACCACAGTCGGGATATTCCTCCAGGCTAGCCTCCACACTGTAGGTTAGCCCCGCATCTTCACGCAATTTCTGCATCAGCAGACTCGCGCCCCCTTCGCCGAGCATGCGGCGCAGCACGCGCAGCTCCGGCGCGTGGGGATGGTCACGTCCGGCAGTACGCCATGCGAGCTGCAGCGTAAGTTGAGAATCGGAATCCTTGACCCAGTCGAGACACGGGCCGGAGAATCCATTCGACGGGGAATCGAGCTGAGAATCTGCCTTCGCCGCTGTCCAGGATCCAAAATGGGCTGCAACTGCATTATGTACCGTTTTTGGGTCAACCGGTCCGGCAACGCTTATCACCATATTATCGGGCACGTAGTGGTGCGCGTACCAATTTTTCACCTCATCTGCTCCAAAAGAGCGGATAGTCGCAGGGGTGCCAATAATGGGCTGTCCCAGGGGGTGATCCCCCCACAACATGCGTGACATGCGGTTATCCGCACAGATATCCACGCCCACTTCGTTGAAATCACTCAGAGCCTCTTCGAGCACAATGGCGCGTTCAGTCTCCAGATGCAAAAACCTGGGGGTACGCAACATCACATTAAAGAGCTCCAGCCCCTGCGCAACACTCTGCGGATGGACCCGGGCAAAATAGCTCGTGGTTTCCGCATCGGTGCCGGCATTCATATTGCTTCCGAGCTGCTCAAACGCCTGCTCCAGTTCCGGGCCGGTAGGGTAACGCGCATTGCCGCGAAACATCATGTGCTCAACAAAATGGGATAGCCCTGCCTGAGAAGCTGTTTCATAGCGACTGCCTACCTTTACATAGCAGACGATCTCGACACTGTGGAGGTAAGCAAGGGGGGCAACGACCAGCTCGAGGCCGTTGTCCAGGGTGGTGTGGTGATATTCGGGCATGTTTATCCTGAGGGTGAGTGAGAAGGGGGGAGATCGATGTGTCTCCTCCTGGTCGTGCATATTCATGCGTTTGTTGCGTCGCGAACAGGGGCGCACACATCGGTGCGCCCCTGCCGTTATTTATTTCTGCAGCAGACGCGCAGCTTCCAGAGCGTGGTAGGTAAGTATCAGATCTGCTCCGGCGCGCTTGAGTCCGGTGAGGGTTTCCATAACCACCTTGTCGTGGTCGATCCATCCTTTCTCCGCTGCGGCCTTTACCATGGAGTACTCACCCGAAACATTGTACGCCGCCAGTGGCAGATCGAAACGCTCCTTGATGTCGCGGATGATATCCATATACGCGAGTGCCGGCTTTACCATGAGATAGTCGGCACATTCATCCACATCCAGCCTCGCTTCACGGATCGCTTCACGTCGATTTGCCGGATCCATCTGGTAGCTGCGCCGATCCCCGAACTGCGGGGTTGAGTCCGCAGCATCGCGGAACGGACCGTAGTAGGCACTTGCGTACTTAACCGCGTAGCTCATGATGGGTATATGGCTGAAATCGTTGTCATCGAGGATTTCACGCAGAACGCTGATGCGTCCATCCATCATGTCACTGGGAGCTACAATATCCGCCCCCGCCTGCGCATGCGAGAGTGCTTCAGCAGCGAGAAGTTCGAGGGTTGAGTCATTATCCACATCCCCGTCTTTGATTACGCCGCAATGACCATGATCGGTGTACTCGCACATACACACATCACTGATCACCGTAAGCTCCGGGAGTTCTTGTTTCAGGGCGCGGATAGTGCGCTGAATAATGCCGTCATCGCTGTAGGCATCCTTACCCAGCGGATCCTTGTGTTCCGGAATCCCGAACAGGAGAACTGCGGGAATCCCGAGTTCATACGCTTCACGCGCCTCTTCCACCAGATTATCAATGGAAAGCTGGTAGATGCCCGGCATGGAGGGGATCTCTTTTTTGATATCCTCGCCGAAGGCGCTGAACATGGGATAAATAAGATCCTCTACGCGCAGATGATTTTCACGCACCATTCGGCGCAGATTTTCGTTTTTACGCGTGCGCCGTGCACGATAACGGGGAAAATACATATTTCACACTCCTGTGTTTGGGGTTAAGTGTGGCAAAGATTACGAAATTGCGGATTCAAGCGCCGCCACCAAGCCTGGAACGGTGTACGGGCTCGCTTCAAAATCGATACGCAGGGAATATTCACCTGCCGTGGCGCTGGTTATGGGACCAATGGAGGCGTATTTTATCCTCTCCGGCACCCGATCTATCTGTTCACCGAGGAGAGCAACATAGTTGTGTACCGCCGAGGAGGAGGTGAAGGTGACAATGTCGACCCGATGTTCCAGCATATCGAGAAGGAGATCGCCATTAGAGGTTGCCGCAATGGTGCGATACGCAATCGGGTCATCTACTTGCGCACCCAACTCCGTGAGCGCCGGAACGATGAGATCGCGCGCCTGCTCAGCGCGCGGATAGAGGACCCGCTGACCTGC
Organism: Desulfuromonadaceae bacterium; assembly: GCA_046482505.1. Lineage (GTDB taxonomy): Bacteria > Desulfobacterota > Desulfuromonadia > Desulfuromonadales > Desulfuromonadaceae > JAIVHC01. Next base: position 3,120 of record JAWOFA010000132.1, read on the forward strand.
TACGCCGTGCGCGCGCAACAGATCCACCACCCCTTCAGCTGTAAAATCGTGCGCCGGAGTAATGGCAGCATAACCACGCTGCTTCAGAATTTTCAGGGTTGCGGGGCCGACACTGACCATTTGTACATGCGACGGCACCTGTATGCTCTGGCGCTCAAGAAAATCGAGCACTGCGTTCACCGCATTGGCGGAGGTGAGCAGGAGCATATCATAATCTGCTATATGGCTTAGAGCCGTTTCAAACGGGGCCGGATCCAGTGGAGGAACGATCTCAATCAGGGGGAACACCTCCGCACACAGTCCGGCATCTTCAAGCACATTGACAAACGGCTGCGCCTGATGGTGCGGACGTGTGACCAGCACGCAGGGTGGCGCGGTATTTAGCCCATCCTTAATTGCCATCTAAATCCTGATCCATCTTCTTCATCTCCCCCTTTGGGGCCTCAATCTCCAACTCAAACAGCTCCTGCAAAACATCCACATACGGCTGCGCCTCGGAACCCTTCTGGGCCCGCTTCAATCCAGCTGTAGGCTGATGGAGGATTTTGTTGACCAGGGCCTGACTCATCGCCTCAACCGCACGCCGCCCCTGATCATCGAGGTTCTTGATCTGGCTCAGGGTTTTCTCCACCTCACGTTGACGCAGGCGTTCCATTTTCTGGCGCAGTGCCACAATAGTGGGTACAACCTCCAGGCTCCCCATCCACCCTTTGAACTGGGCAAGTTCCTGATCGACAATTTCCTCTGCCGCAAGGGCCTCGTTCTGGCGCTCATCCATATTGGCTTTAACAATCCCCTGCAGATCGTCCACATCGTAAAGATATACATTGCCGATGTTGTTCACGCGCGGATCAATGTCGCGGGGCACAGCAATATCTATGAAAAACATGGGTTTCTGCTTACGCTGGCGCAGAGCACGCTTTACCTTGTCAGGATGGATGATAAAACTTGTAGCGCCGGTAGAGGAGAGGACAATATCCACCTGGTGCAGATGATCGGCAAAATTTTCAAACAGCACCGCGCGCCCGGAAAACTCCTGCGCCAGGTTCTGCGCGCGGGAGAAGGTGCGATTTGCCACCAGCACCTCTTTGACTCCGTTATTGACAAAGTGGCGCGCAGCGAGCTCGCACATCTCGCCCGCACCCAAAAGCATAACGGTCTTACCTTCAATGGTGTCGAATATCTTACGCGCTAGTTCAACTGCGGCAAAGGAGACCGACACCGCATTTCCGGCAATATTGGTGTCGGTTCGTACCCGTTTTGCCACTGAAAAAGCCTTGTGCAGAAAACGGTTCATGATGAGTCCGACACTGCCGTGTTCTACCGCATACCCGTAGGCATCTTTGATCTGCCCGAGAATCTGAGGTTCTCCCACCACCATGGAATCGAGACTCGCAGCGACCCGGAACAAGTGGCGCATAGACTCATCGCCATCGTATACGTACAGGTGCCTGCTTAGCTGTTCCACATCCAGGCCGTGATATTGCGCAATAAAGAGGGTTACCGCTTTGACTCCCTCTTCGGCACGGTCGGCAGCGGCATAAATCTCCACCCTGTTACACGTGGACACCACTACAACCTCAGCTATACAGGGAACCTCTTTCAACTGCCCCAGGGCATCACCTATACGCTCCGGTGCAAAAGCCACGGTTTCGCGAATGGAGACCGGGGCGGTTTTATGACTTAAACCGACGACGAAAATATCCATATATCTTTCCAGTTATCACCACCGTCCCGGACACAATCCGCATCCCTACGGCAGAGCGATGTTTGGTTTTTGGTCTCTATCCGGCCATGGAGCTATAGCTGTGCAGCCCCGGAAGGAGAAGATTCACACCCAGAAAGGTGAAGAGCAAAAAACAGAATCCGATTATGGCAAAGATTGCCGCGCGTCGTCCGCGCCATCCCACCGTAAGACGTCCGTGCAGGAGTGCGGCATACAGGAACCAGGTGATTAAAGCCCAGGATTCTTTTGGATCCCAACTCCAGTAGGTACCCCATGCAGATTCAGCCCAGACCGCCCCGGAGATAATCCCCATGGTCATAAGGGGAAAGCCAAACTTAAGGCAGCGATAATTGACGCGGTCCAGGGTTTCAAGGGATGGGAGACGATAGTGGAGAGCGGAAAATTTCTTGCTTTTGAGCATGCGCTCCTGAATCAGGTATAGAATCGCAGCGACAAACGCCACGGTAAACACCGCGCTCCCCAGAAAGGAAAGCCCCACATGGATGGGAAGCCAGAAACTGTCCAGAACCGGATTCAAATCCTGTGTCTGCATCGGCATCAGACTGCCGAACATCATGAACACCGTAACCAGGGTCGCAGTTGCCGCAGCCATCACCTGCATACGGATCTGAAGGTCGAGGAGCATAAATACCCCGGCGAGCGCCCAGGCGAAAAAAGAGAGGGATTCATGAAGATTGGTGACAGGAGTATACCCCGCCTCAAAATAGCGCACAATAAGAGTAACCGTGTGCATACTAAATGCCAGAAGTAGCAACAACCTGGCCCTTCGCCCCTCGGTTCCCCGGTTGCGCACTACTGCAACCAGAGACATCAGGGTAGCAAGGGCGTACATCAGCAATGCCACCTTGTATAACAGGATACTCATCTTCTCCCTCCCCGGATTAGCCTCTGAATTACACGCAAGATTAAATCCATATCCATCCCATCAATTGGATCCACGCCGGACAAAAGAGCCATTCTAGGCGCGCACTAAAAACAGTGTCAACTTAAATCCCCATGCTTTCCCATCTGATTAGCATATGGATAGCTATCGCCACTTTTACCTTTAAAGCAGGAGCGTCTAAAAACCAAAAAGCTCCTGCTCTACCAGCTCACACAGAATGTGTCCGTAGCATAAGAGCCCCTCTGCTCCACGCGCCTGCGAGGGAGCCTCCAGCGCTATTACGCTGTCCGCCCCGGCATCGACCCATGGGGCGGCATCCGCTGCCGACAGCACCATACTCACACACCCCAGTTCACGTGCTGCTTCTAACCCTGCAAGCAGAGGTGCGCCTACCTCTGCAGCTACAATCATCACTATATCCCCCGGGCGAGCCGTTGCCTGTATTCGGGTGCTGTAGTACTGGGCAAACGCATCCGCCTCATTCAATGCCGCAGCAAGGGCGGTATCTCCATTCAGGGAAAGGGCGGGAAGAGATGGACGCTCTATCCCCAGATTATGCAGGAATGCGTGCGCGATGGCATCCCCAACCCCCATCATCCCACCACTGGCTGCAACAACAAGATGTCCGCCTGAAGCAAACATCTGCGCCAGTTGGGCTGCATTCGCCTCTAGTTGTTCAGCATGTTCCACCAGCGACCCTTCCAGAACCGAGGTGTGTTGCTGGAGGATATCTATGATCCGTTCTGACATGGTAAAGTCCCCTTGTAAATGCTTGTCGGTCTTATTGCTATTCCCATACGTAACGATTCAGCTGCCCTGGCCGACAGGCGTGTAGATCCCATGGCGCACAGTGCCTCCGCAAAGGATGCAACAAGACGTTGCAGCTTTTATTCTGATTTGGTCTTGCATTTTCCGGGTGATATCCTATCATTGCGGGTAGACGGTTTACCATAAGGAAACCGTCTGGGACATCCGGATCATTTCTATATTTACCCATTAGCAGGTAAACTTGTGGCATTCGAAGCACCGCTCGAATCCGCCTGCATCCAACAACGCAAAGGAGTTAAATCATGGCCAGCGACAAGGTTTTAGAGTTTACAGACGCAAATTTTGATGATGATGTTCTACAGGCATCAGTGCCGGTTCTTGTCGATTTCTGGGCCACCTGGTGTGCCCCCTGCAAGGCACTTACCCCTGTAATTGAGGAACTTGCGGATGAGTTTGACGGCAAGGTCAAGGTCGGCAAGGTCAACGTGGATGAGAACCCCGAAACTCCCGGCAAGTACGGGGTACGTGGCATTCCCACGCTGATTCTCTTCAAAGATGGTAAAGTGGTCGATCAGCTCGTAGGGGCCGTGCCCAAGAGCCAGCTGCAGGAACTGATCAACAAGGGGCTCTAGGAGCTTTTTAACTGCGGTTATTACCGTAACAGTACCTTAAAAGGCCCGCTGCAGCAGCGGGCCTTTTGCTTTTAACCTGCTTGCAAACCTGACACACAAAGAATCAGATATCCTCCGCAGCTTCGGAGGCCTTACGCAACAGGGTGAAAATCTGCCGATAGCGCTTTTTGTCTTCCGGTCCCCGATACCCGCGCACCAGTTTATCCAGCGCCGCAATATCCAGGCCCGGCAGTTCCGCAATGATTTCTGTGCGCACAGCATTGCGTTGTTCCGGATTGCACAACCCGTCGCGCCAGCGCTCGAGGGTATGATGACGGCGCTTTCCCTCCAACTGCTGTTCACTCACTCCGTTGTGAAAGCGACGCACCTGCTCCAGCTGTGCCTCATCACTGCGCAGCATCCCTGCCAGATGTTTGATCTCCCGTTTCCGCGCCCCTTTGCTAAGGCTACGCGCCCGCTCCACCACGGCCATAAACTCAGGCCCAAGTTCCAGGGATGCAACCTCAGCCGTCCTCATATCCACCAGATTCCGCGCCAGATCTTCCACCTCATGAGCCTGACGTTTACGTTCCGTCCTGCTCGGTATTTGCACCTGCTGCTCATCCATTCAGCTTAAAACTCCTTCTTGCTGTCGAGCAACATGGTAACCGGTCCATCATTGCTCAAGTCCACCTGCATATCGGCCTGAAACACTCCGGTTGCAACTTTAATTCCCATTGAACTGAGACGCTCTACCACAGCTTCATACAGCGCACTGGCCATCAGTCCCGCGGCTGCGCGCGAAAATCCCGGCCTGCGCCCCTTGCGGCAATCGGCCATAAGGGTGAACTGCGATACCACCAGCGCCTCCCCGCCACACTGTGTCAGACTCAGGTTCATCTTGTCCTCGACATCGGCAAAGATGCGCAACCCTGCAATTTTACCTGCCATGTACTCCACATCTGCCTCATCATCCGCACGATCCACCCCGAGGAACACCACTACCCCGGCACCGATAGCGCCAACCTCTGCTCCATCAACCACAACCCGGGCCCGGGTTACGCGCTGGACTACTGCGCGCATGCCGCCCCCATATCCCGCCAACCACCGATCACTCCGGTAGCGCGGGTCACGTCTGGAACTACGGCATCCACGTGGGGAACCCTGTCATCGGCTTGACTGGTTATCCATATAGTTCCCATATTCAGATGTGACGCCGTATGCAGATTAGGGAGTGAATCCTCCACCATGACACACTCCTCGCCGCACATTCCCGCATGATTCAGCGCCGCATGATACGGATCTGGGTGGGGTTTAGGCATGTAATTGCTGATGCGGATGTCGTATATATGCTCGAAACACTCCTCAATTCCCAGGCATTTCAACACCCTGCGGGCATGATCCGAGGAGCCGTTTGTAAACACGAAGCGTCGCTCCGGCATCTCCTGCAGACAGAACTTCAGTTCCGGATCAGGTTTCAGGCGACTCGAGACATCCACATCGTGAACATACTCCAGGTAGTGCTCGGCATCAGTACCGTATTCGTGCATCAGGCCACGCAGGGTTACACCGTATTTCTCCCAGTAGTGACGGCGCAGATAATCGACGCGGACCGATTCGATACCCACCACATCACGCATATATGCATTGATGCGTACATCGATGAGGCTAAAAAGATCACTTTTCGCCGCATACAGGGTATTATCGAGATCGAAGAATATTCCCTTCATCAGCGCTCCTCCCGGGGGATATATTCGCCTTGAAATACTTCTACCGCCGGCCCGGTCATGCGAACATTACCCTGGGGCACGTATTCCATAAACAGGTCTCCACCACGTAGATGATTGACAATGTTGCGCTCACAGCGCCCGGTGAAAAAGGCGACAACCACCACCGCAGATGCTCCGGTACCACACGCCAGGGTTTCACCCGCACCGCGCTCCCAGGTGCGCTGCTTTACCTCGGTCGTGGA
>JAWOFA010000155.1:0-5187 GCA_046482505.1 Desulfuromonadaceae bacterium
GATTTTTTTCACAGCACCGATCCAGATGTTGGTGCAGGGATACACTTAGTTGATCCGTAATAAGGTGCTCGCGCGCTACCCCTATGGCACCGGTTTTCCAGCTAAGATCGACTAAGTAGATCAGGGGGATGGCGCACTGACGGATAAAACTCTCCAACCCCAGGGTTTTGAGTTGCTTACCCAGCCAGAGCAGGATCTCTTCCGGGCCCGCGTACAGGATCCACTCCAGGGATATCTTGCGCAGGTGTTTTTGGTTGTGATCCTGGTGCAGCAGATCCATGCGCTGCTCCGGTTTCATTTTAAAGATGGCCCCGGCACGATGTCCATCAAGCTGTAACTGCCGTACTACACGCAATTGCTCTACCTGCTCCTGCGGATACTGGCGCCGCCCGCGCCGGTCGCGTTGGGGGCAGGGGAAGTCGTAGCGTCGCTCCCACACCCTCAGGGTATCCACACCAATTCCAACTTCCTGACTCAGCTGTTTAATGTTGAGCATTATTTTGCTCCTGTGTGATTTGTCCTAGACAAAAATAGATATATCTGGATAATAGAACAAAATATGTTTGATTTCCAGTTAAATATTTTGAAGTGTCAATTCATGCGTACTTTTGTCCCAGCGCTGACACTGTACACCTTAAACGGAAAGGAGTTTGTTGTGGAATTTTTACACCAACGCCAGGATGAAATCGTGACAGGGATAAAGGCCTTTTTCGCCGCGCAGGTCAGAGAAAACCCCGCTGCAACCAAGAGGCAGGTAGAGGGAGAGTTGGAGTCGCTGTATGTGCGCTTCGGTAATGACTGGACCGGTCGCGGTATCGTAGGAGATACGACGCAGATGGCCACCATTGCCGGGCTTGAGGCGGTGCGAGCGGAGTGTCTTGCTCAGCTCGGGCATTGAAGATGATAGCGTCTCAAAAACTCACCAACTGCGGCGTTGCTGTAATTGCCTCACTGCTTCGACGTACGTATTAGACGTTGCAAGCAACGTCTCTACAGAGGGAATCACGCGCCTTGCATTTGGCGCTTTTTGCTTAGCCTTCCATCCTTACACTTTTTGCAAAAGCATCAATGACTATATTGAGGTGAGTATGAGAATCTACACCCTGGAGCGTGAGCAGCTCCTCCCCATTGATATACACAGCGCGTGGGAGTTTTTTTCTGCGCCGCACAACCTGGGCAAGATTACCCCGGAGTGGATGAACTTCACGGTGCTCTCTCCGGTGCCTGAAAAGATGCATCCCGGCATGGTGGTACGCTACCATGTTCATCCCCTGGGGCCGCTCCCCGTACAGTGGGTGACCGAGATCACCCATGTGCGGGAGCCGCACTTTTTTGTGGATGAGCAGCGCTTCGGGCCATATAAATTCTGGCATCATCAGCATCATTTTACCCCGGTTGCGGGCGGAGTAAAAATGCATGACCTCATCCACTACGCCCTTCCTCTCGGCCCCCTGGGGCGGATTCTGCATCATTGCGTTGTACAGGGCAAATTAAATGCTATATTCTCTTATCGATATGCAGAACTGCAGCGCTGCTTCGGGAGCATGTAAGCTCTCCTGTGCTTTATATACGGTGCTGCTTGAAACGAAAAAGGGAACTATTGTATATGGAGAGAGTAAATGGCATGTGAAAAGTGTACTTCAGTAGCTACTTTTCCTCAGGGGGATCTGCGCCTGTTTATTAATGCGAGCCATAGCTACATCCTTGAAAAAATGGCGCAATCTCTGCACACGCATCATTACGTGGCAGAAATGGGCGAAGGGCAGATTGTGGTGGATACTCAGGAATTTGCCACACTGATCCGCAGTATAGGAGCTGATCCTGCGTTTAACTCCATGGAGATGCGCAATATCAATATCCTCCCTCTGAAAGATGGTACAGAGTTGCACTTCGGACACATGAACAATGCAAAAACCCTGTGGGCGTGGCATACCCTCCTGGATGCGCAGGAGTTGGGGTGGATTCTGGAGCACGGCTCCATAAAAATGCTGTTTCAGCCTATTATCAAAGTTGAAGATATGTCGGTATATGCGCACGAGGCGCTGGCCCGGGGGATCAAGAGCAACGGAGAGATGATGAACCCGGGAATGATGTTCGACATCGCACGGGTCACCGGAATGCTGTTCAACCTCGACCGCCAGTGCCGCGAGAGCGCAATACGTGCCGCCGCACATCATCAGGTGCAGAGCAATATTTTTATCAATTTCATGCCCACCGCAATTTACAACCCCGAATACTGCCTGCGCGATACGGTACGCTGGGCACAAGAGCTTAATTTTGATCCGGCAGCGCTGGTGTTTGAGGTAGTTGAGTCTGAAGAGGTGCGGGATATCGAGCACCTCAAGCGCATCCTCTCATTCTACAAAGAGCGCGGCTTTCGCGTTGCCCTCGACGATGTGGGGAGCGGATACTCTTCTTTAAACAAGTTCGTTCAACTCGCACCGGATATCATCAAACTCGACATGGAGCTAGTGCGCGATATCCACAAGATAGAGGTGAAGCAGGCGGTAGCGCGTGCCCTTGCGTACATGGCGCGGGAATCCGGCTGCCTGGTGTTGGCCGAAGGGATTGAAAATGAGGATGAATTTGCCTGGGTGAAAAAGCTCGGAGTTGATTTCGTCCAGGGTTACTACTTCGGCAAACCCGCAGATGAACCGATAACACATGTGTAAACTTCCTAAAAGGAGCCAACTATGAGCGAACAACACACCGAGACCCACACCGATGGAACTGGTACTGAGGAACAGCATAGTACAGGAAAGCGCGACAACCCACTCGAACAGTTGCTCTATCTCGGCCTCGGTGGAGTGATGGCAGCGCGTGAACGGATGGAGCGCGACAGTGCGCAGTTCCGCGAATTTCAGCAGCAGGCGCAGGATAACGCACGCGATCTGCTCCACAACTTCAGCGCGCGTGGGGAAGAGGAAAAAGATGCCGCGCGCGCAGCGCTGCGAGATCTGTTGCGAGAAGTGGTTGATGATCTAGGTCTGGCCACTAAAGAAGATATTGAGCAGTTGAAAAAAGATCTGGAGCGCTGATTTGAGCTTTCGCCCTCGTCTGATTCTGCGTCAGTGCCGCCCGCAGCGGGTATATGCAATTTTCCGCTTCCTGATGACGGTGTTTATCCTGTTTCGGCGGCGGCAGCGCTGGCTTTTATGGCAGCCCCTTTCTCCGCAGGATCTGGTAGCGAATATCCGCACCCTGGGTACCAGCTTTCTGAAGCTGGCCCAGGTGCTTGCCACCCGTGCTGATTTCTTTGATCCTACCTACCTTGAGGCGCTGCGCCAGCTCCACGATCAGATGCCCCCCATGCGTGCCGAGGAGCGCGAGGTCGTGTTTGCCGCATCGTTCCCCGAGCCCCGGGTGTTTGCCCACTTTGAATCCGAACCCATGGCGAGTGCCTCCATTGGTCAGGTGCACCGCGCCCGTCTGCGCGATGGGGATACCCACGTAGCGGTAAAGCTTTTGCGCAAGGATATCCGCACCGTGGTGCGCATTGATATCTTCCTGTTGCGCATGTTTCTGGGGTTGTTCCGTCCTCTGTTCACGAGCCAGACACGCAACTCCATCGAGGCGGTGCTGCGCGCCTTTACCGAAGTGATTCTGCAGGAAGTAAGCATGGAGCACGAACTCGCCAATCTGCAACAGTTCAGTGAAGAGTACGCCACTTCCGGTATCCGTTTCCCGCGTTCCTATCCCGCATACTGCAGCGACACCGCCCTGGTGATGAGTTTTGAGTCCGGGGTGCGCATTGACGACACCGCTGCCGTAGCACAGTTGGAGGTGGAGTTCTCTGATCTCATGGAGCAGTTGGTGCTGTTCTACACGGAGCAGATGCTGGTGAAGGGCTTTTTTCATGCCGACCCCCATCCGGGCAATCTGCTGGTAAATGAGGCCGGTGAACTGGTGCTACTCGACTTCGGGATGGTGAGCCGCATCCCGCATCACATCCGGCAGGCGATGATTCAGGCGGTTAAAGCCTCGTATGAACACGACTACGAACTCCTGGTGAGTGCAGTGCGGCGCCTGGGTATTTTGACCGAAGAGGCGGATATCCAGGGAGTAAGTGCCATTGCCGAGGAGTTGTTCGGAATCTTCTCCAGCGAACATCTGGATGCCGCCAATATGCAGGATCTGGCGTTTGGCGTCCTTGATCTGCTTCACGATCAACCGTTTAAACTCCCCCAGGAAGTAATCTATGTGATGCGCGTAAGTTCCCTCCTCGAAGGACTCGGCACCCAGTATGTGACGAACTTCAATGGGGTTAAGGATATCCTCCCGATTTTGAAACAGAATCTTTCCCGCGCTCTGGGGGAAGAGAATTGTGGTTTCGAGGCGATAAAACGCGAAGCGGGTCAACTGCCCCTGACTCTGGTACGGGCGCGCCGTGTGATTGAGCAGGCCGAGCAGGGTGATATGGTGGTACGCGTGAGTCCGGCGGATCGCAACTATATGGTTACCCGGGTGGGACGCTATCTGCGCGCCATGTGCTGGCTGCTGTTCTGGTTCGGACTCGCCCTCTTTCTGCAACAGTATGAGGGTACCGCGGCCTCCAGAGGAAGTCTGGTGTGTGTGGGTGCGGCGGTAGTGGTAATGTTGAACCTGATGCGCCGAGGGTAAATGGATGTCGCAGCGCGAGGATAACATTAAAAGAATACGCGTTGGCCGAGGGCCTTCAGATAGCGCGCGCGTACTGATGTGGTTCCGCGCCGATCTGCGTGTGCGGGATAACCCGGCGCTCTACGCTGCTGCACAGCAGGGGAGGGTAGTCCCGGTATTTGTGTATCCTCTGGCTGCAAATACACATGCAAGTGCACTCAGTTATCCCGGCGCCGCGGGACAGGTGTGGTTGCACCATAGCCTGACCGCGCTACAGCATACATTGCAGGGAACGTTGCAGCTGTACAGTGGAAATGCCGTAGAAATTTTACCTGAGGTGTGCCGCAGATATGCGATCACCGAGGTCTACTATAACCGTAGTTACACCCCCACGGGAATGGAAGAGGAGCGAGGGGTGGAACAGGCAATGCTTGAACTTCAGGTTTCAACGCAGCCCCACAATGGTAATTATCTGTGGGAGCCGGAGCGGGTAACCAAAAAGGACGGCTCTGCATATCAGGTTTTTACCCCCTTCTATCGCAACGCCCTTGAGCACGCGGAACCGCCGCGCTACCCCTTCCATGCGCC
>JAWOFA010000011.1:0-4439 GCA_046482505.1 Desulfuromonadaceae bacterium
CCGTTCACCCAACTGCTCAACAATCTGGTCAGCGTGCTGCAGAATCCCAATGCCAGCGGCGCAGGTACCAGCCCTACTCTCAGTGCCCAGGCGGAGCAGGTTCTCGCCCCCCTCCTTCAGACAGCAGCCGGGACAAAACCCAGCCCGGAAGGGCTACAGCAGCTCCAGACCCTCCTGACGCAGTTGGCGAAATTCAGCCCAGCATCCGCAGCTACTCCGGGTTCGGGGTTCACCCCTACAGGAAAAGAGACTGACCACGTTCAGGCTCTTGCGGCTTCTTTACTTCAATCCCTGGCGCAGTCGGTAGGGAATATGCAGCAGAACATGGCTACTCCGCCTCCGCGGGAGCTGGCGCTTCTTGCCCAGGTTCTCGGTCTTAATTTTGAGGGGCGCCTTCTCAACGGCGATATCGAACAGGCGCGCAGCAGTCTCAAGGGAATGCTCCTCAATCTTAAAGGAAAAGAGGATACACCTGCCCAGCTCCGAGAGAACAGCACAAACTTACTCCAGCAACTGGAGCTGTTCCAGCTGTGCCGTGGCCGACTGGCACAGGATGGCATCCTGTTTCTTCCACTGCCGTATGACTTTCTGCAGCAGGGTTATGCCCTCATAGAAGAATATGGAGACGAACAGGGAGCAGAGGGGGAGCAAAAGGAGAAGAATCTCAGTGTCACTCTGAATCTAGCATTGAACAATCTCGGAGCAATGAATATCCACTTGCTCTTTGAGCAGAAAAAACTCTTTGTGCGCATCAGCTGCGCAGACCCACAAACCACCGCTTTGGTAGAAAATACCCGCGCGCAACTGGACACTATTCTGCAACCCCTGGGACTCCAGCGCCTTAACGTAGACGCCAACGGGCAGGATCCGGCAGTAGCGCTAATCGGTCTTCTGAGCCCGGACAAGTCTGTCCTGGATGCACGGGTGTGACAAAGATTTAACCTATGGCAGATTCCAGAACAAAAAAGGCTGTAGCCCTGAAATACGACAGCGAATCCGGATCTGCTCCTACAGTAGTAGCGAGTGGGCAGGGAGATATTGCCGAGCGCATCATAGAACTGGCGCAGGAAGCCGGGTTGCATATCACCACCGACCCTGACCTGTCCGAACTGCTGGCGCAAATCCCCATCGGTCACGAGATCCCCGAAGAACTCTACCAGGCGGTGGCAGAGGTGCTTGCGTATGTATATCGACTCAATGGCCAGATTGAGAGGGAGCAATAATCCGGGTGGTTTTTACTTGTATAAAAAAAGACCGGAAGATAATTCCCGGCCTTTCAATATAGTGTGAATTTACTTATAACGCATCTTCTTTGATCGCTAGCGGCTAACCGCTTTTTTAGCCCAGATAGAGGTTCTGGTTGCGCGCGCGGTTGGAGATTATGGTAGCATCTAGCATCTCGCCACAGCAACTGCATTTCCACCCCTGGTATGCTCGTACAAAATCAAAATACTTTTCTGTGTACATACGTCCTTTGCACTTTGGACACTTCATTTTGCACCCTCCTCAGAATAAGATATCAAGCCCTTACATTAAAACAACAGTACAGCCATGCGCTAAAATAATTGAGCAAAGCATATAAGTATCCTTTAAGTAATACATATTTCATGCCAATCATAGAAGGACTTTAAAACATGACATTGACTCTTGTCTGAGAGTATCCCTGCATTCAAAAACACTTTTAATCCCGGCTCCTTATAGTACTAACGAACAACGGGCGTATGGATTCGAGGGTTTTATCTCCAATGCCGGATACCCGTATTATGTTGGAAATCGAACCGAAGTCGCCATTATTTTGACGATCGGTAATTATCTTGTTAGCCAATGCGGGGCCTATACCGCTTAAGTCCTGCCAATCGAGGATTCCCATGCGATCCGGATGGAGTAAAACTCCCAATGCTATCCGTTTCCCTGCGCGCATCCAGACAAACTCAACGGCTCCGGGATCTGAACTTTTGCCTACAATTTCAACGCTTTGTCCGGGAATATATCCCCGGGTCTGCAGCAACCTGGCCTGGGCTGGAGAGGCCCCAAGCCAACGCGTCATCTCTTCGACGTCACCCGGAACATTTGCGTCATATATTTGACAAACATCGGCGCTGTTTTTTGCTTCAACCCAGCAGTGTTCCTGAACTGGAGAAATAAAAAAAGCCGGGCCCTCCCCTTCACGGGAAAGACTCCGGCTCTGTAACAACAACACGCTTAATACCAACGCTATTAGCGCTGCTCCGCAGAATTCTGCAGCTACGGATCTACTCTGAATCTTTCGCAAGCTTGTATTGAAATGCATCAATCAGCGCGAGATAGGAGGCGTCAACGATATTGTCGCTCACGCCAACAGTTCCCCAACGGGTATCGGTGTCGCCTGATTCTATCAGGACTCGAGTAACCGATGCAGTTCCCTTCCCGGCAGGAAGGACACGAACCTTATAGTCAAACAGGCGCATCTCCTTAAGCTTCGGGTAAAAGCTCTCCAGCGCTTTGCGCAACGCATTATCTAGAGCATTGACTGGCCCGTTACCTTCAGCTGCGGTGTGCTCGATACGACCGCTGACCTTTACCTTTACAGTAGCCTCAGAGAGGGGCATATCACCTTCTTTGAGCCGGGTATCAATAACGCGAAAGCCAATAACGGAGAAAAAGTGCCGCACCGTTCCCAGAGCCTTGCGCATCAGGAGCTCAAATGAGGCTTCTGCGCCTTCAAACTGATAGCCCTTGTTTTCCATCTCTTTGATCTCTTCAAGAATTTCAAGAGTAAGAGGATCTTTGCTGTCGAGGTTGATATTGAACTGTTGTGCCTTGGCAAGTATATTCGCGCGTCCGGAGAGATCCGACACCAGCACCCTGGTTGCGTTACCTACCAGTTCAGGGCGGATATGCTCGTAGGTTTCGGGATGGCGCTGGATGGCAGAGACATGCACCCCGCCTTTATGTGCAAATGCGGCGTTACCTACATACGGCTGATGCTTATTAGGAACCAGGTTCGCAAGTTCATAAATCTGACGGGAAACAACGCGCAAGCTCCGCAATTGCTCAGCAGAGACACATTCTGTGTCCATTTTGAGCTGCAGCGAAGGGATAATAGAGCAAAGATTGGCGTTGCCGCAGCGCTCACCAAAGCCATTGATGGTCCCCTGTACATGTACAGCACCTTTTTCAACCGCCATAAGGGAGTTTGCCACCGCACACTCACTGTCGTTGTGCGCATGAATGCCAATGGGAGTTTTAAATTTCTGCGTTACAAGCTCAACAATCTCTCCCACCTCATGAGGCAGGGCTCCCCCATTTGTTTCACAGAGTACGATGCAATCAACTCCGGCCTGCTCGGCAGCTTCCAGGGTTTTCAGAGCGTATTCAGGATTTGCTTTGTAGCCATCAAAAAAGTGCTCTGCATCATATATCACCTCAGGAACATGCTGTTTGAGATACACCAATGAATCGTAAATAATCTCCAGATTTTCCTCCAGAGAGATTCGCAGCGCCTCTTTGACATGGAAATCCCAGGTTTTACCAAAGATTGTTACGGCATCAGGGGCAGCCTGAACCAGGGTTTGAATATTGTTGTCATCCGCTGGAGTGGACTTGGCCCGACGGGTGGAACCAAAAGCGGCTATCCTGGCTTGAGACAGGCGCACCTTCTTTATATCCTGAAAAAAGGAAATATCCTTGGGATTGGAACCGGGCCACCCACCTTCTATATAGTGAATCCCCAGTTCATCGAGTTGCTGCGCAATGCGCACCTTGTCATTAACCAGAAAGGAAATATCCTCGGCCTGTGTTCCATCTCGCAAGGTAGTGTCGTACAGCATGACACGCTTCATAGCTCTGTGTTCCAATCTGTTTTACACCGGTAAAATCTGTCACTGACATGAGATCCAGGGACAAAAACTGAAAGCACCTTACCCTAGCCTGCCCTAGTCCTCTTCCACACTGCCTAGTTCGAAGGCATCGTGGAGTACGCGAACCGCGAGTTCAGCATATTTGTCATCAATTACGCAGGAAACCTTGATTTCACTGGTAGTTATCATCTGAATATTGATCCCTTCGGAGGCAAGCGCATTGAACATTTTGGATGCAATACCGGAGTGGGAACGCATACCTACACCCACGATAGAGACCTTTGCCACTTTTCCATCTGAAGTCACGCCCCCGGCGTTTACCTTCTCTGCGTTTTCTTCAACAATCTTTAGCGCCCTCTTATAGTCTGCACGTGGTACGGTAAAGGTCAGATCATTGAGGCCTTTGGTGGATACGTTCTGGATAATTACATCAACAGTGATATTCGCATCGGAAAGGGGGGTAAAAATGCTCGCTGCCACCCCGGGCTTATCCGGTATCTGCAACACTGAAATCTTCGCTTCGTCCTTACTGTAGGTAACACCTGAAACCAGTACGGTCTCCATATCTGAATCCTCCTTTAGCACCAGCGTACCGGGATT
>JAWOFA010000003.1:0-4767 GCA_046482505.1 Desulfuromonadaceae bacterium
ACCCATCGACCATTCAATAATTTGCTCAAAAAGTCAAGCAATGGTAAATTCGGCATAACTTATTCAATCGATCAATATAGCAAAGGGGAAGTTAAACCATGGAGATGTGGTACACGGAAAAACATTCCGAAAACGTTGGTATAACCATGCGCGTCACCCAGACCCTGTTCTCCGGCAACAGTGAATACCAGCAGTTGGATGTACTCGATACCGTGGAGTTTGGCAGAATGATGTTACTCGATGGGCTGGTGATGGTTACTGAGCGCGATGAATTTGTGTATCACGACATGATTGTACACCCGGCGCTCTTCACCCATCCCAAGCCGAAGAAAGTCCTGGTGATCGGCGGCGGCGATGGCGGTAGCATCCGCGAAATAGTCAAGCATCCCGAAGTTGAAGAAGCGGTGCTGTGTGAGATCGATGGGCTGGTGATCGAAAAATCGGTAGAGCTTCTCCCCGACCTGGCCTCCGAGATTGATGGTTCCAACCCGCGCGTCAAACTCCATGTGGATGACGGTCTCGCGTATATCCGTGAACGACAGGAGAGCTTTGATGTCATTCTGGTGGACTCCACCGATCCCATCGGCCCCGCAGTGGGGCTGTTTGAAGAGGATTTCTACGCTCTGGTGCATGGAGCACTGCGCGAGGACGGCATTATGGTGGCGCAGAGCGAATCCCCCTTTTATCACGCCCAGATTCAGCAGGACATGTATCGCAACATGCGCAATGTTTTCCCCATAGTGGAGATGTATCAGGCGTTTATCCCCACTTATCCCAGCGGATACTGGAGTTTTGCGTTTGCGAGCAAGAAGTATCATCCGGTTAAAGACTTCAAGCCGGAGCGTGCCGCCGTGCGCGACTTCTACACCAAATATTACAACGAAGATCTGCACCTTGGTGCATTTATGCTTCCCACCTTTGCCAGAGAGAATATAGCCGGGTGATGCAGAACCACACAAAAAACCTTAAAAACGCAGCGTGGAACGCCACCGCATCCGATACCCTCTACGGCATTAGCCAGTGGGGGATGGGGCTCTTCGGCGTGGATGAGCCGGGGAATCTGTGCTTAAAAGCGAGTGCAGATGCCGATGCAGTACCAGTCCCCCTGCCGCAGATCATCGCCGGGATTGAGCAGCGCGGACATGCGATGCCGGTTCTGGTGCGGATTGAAAACTTTATCGATGCGCGCATCGCCTATCTGCACAACACCTTTCGCGCCGCCATCGAGACCAATGGCTATCGGGGTTTATATCGCGGGGTGTACCCGGTCAAGGTGAACCAGCAGTGCCAGGTGATTGAAGAGATTACCCGTTTCGGGGCGCCCTACGGACACGGACTCGAAGCCGGAAGTAAGGGGGAGCTGGTTCTCGCCCTCGCCAATATGCCTAAGCAGGGGCTCCTGATCCTCAACGGCTATAAGGACCAGGCCTTTATCGACCTGGGGCTGTGGGCGCATAAGCTCGGATATCGCTGCTATTTTGTGGTCGAATCCCCGCGCGAACTCGATCTGCTTATCAAGCGCAGCGTTGCCCTCAAGGTGCGTCCGCGCATCGGCGCACGCATCAAGGTCTCAGCGCACGTAAGCGGTATGTGGACCGAAACCAGCGGTGATCGCAGCAGCTTCGGCCTCAGCACGGTGCAGCTGGTGCAGATGGTGGAAACCCTCAAGCAGGCGCGGATGCTCGATTGCCTCGAGATGCTCCACTGCCATCTTGGGTCTCAGATCCCCTGTCTTGAAGATATTCAAGCCGGGGTGAATGAGGCGTCTCGTTACTACGTCAACCTGGTACGCGCCGGTGCCCCCATGGGGTACATTGATGTAGGCGGTGGGCTGGCGGTGGATTACAGCGGCATGTGCAGCGGTATGGAGCACTCACGCGACTACAGCATGGAGGACTACTGTCATACGGTGGTTAATACCATGCAGCAGGTATTTAACGCAGAAAAGGTAAGCCATCCGCATATCGTTACAGAATCAGGGCGTGCCACCGTAGCACACGCGAGCATGCTCATTTTCGATGTGATTGATGTGCTCGAGTTCAGTCCCATGAGCATTAGCGATGCCATGGCACCAGAAGAGGATAGAGCGATCCCTGAAGTGCTCAGCCGTCTCAATCAGGTAGCGCAGGAAAGCACAGACAACTCTCACATCGGGGCACTCATGTATGCGCGCGCCCTGGAACTGCGTGATGAACTGCGCAATGCCTTTCAGAGCGGAGAGATCACCCTGAGTCAGCGTGCCCACGGGGAGGAGCTCTTCCTCGCCATCGCCAATTTTGTGGCGCAGGAGGGCAATGAATCCGGTCTGGATACGGACGCCCTTGAATGTCTGCGCGAAAGCCTGGCGGATATCTACTACGCCAACCTGAGTGTGTTTCAGTCTCTGCCTGATACCTGGGCCATCGGGCAGAAATTCCCCATCGTGCCGCTGCAGCGTCTGGATGAAAAACCCGAGCGCAGCGCCATCCTCTCCGATCTAACCTGTGACTGTGACGGTAAGGTGGATGCCTTTATCCTCGCCGGGGGGGAGCAGCGCACCCTGCCGGTGCATCCTGTGCGTGACGGGGAAAAATACTATCTCGGCACCTTCCTCATGGGGGCGTATCAGGAAACCCTGGGGGATATCCACAATCTCTTCGGCGACACCCACATCATCAGCGTACGCCTGCACAACGATGGCAGCTTCGATATATTAAAGGAGATAAGCGGCGACAGCGTCGCCGATGTTTTAAGCTATGTGCAGTACAAGCCCGATGAGCTGTTCGAAAAAATGCGCACCAGCGCCGAAGCCGGCGTTAAAAACGCCCAGATAACCCTGCGCGAGCGCCAGGATTTCCTGCGCCTCTTCAGAAACACCCTCAACGGGTATACATATTTCGTGTAGAGACGTTGTAAGCAACGTCTTAGATGCTGCCTTTAAGTTGATCGCTCCAGTTTACCGCTTCCCAGTAATTTTCCACTACCGTATCACGATCCAGGCCCAGCTCCTGCGCTGTATCCCAGGTGTCAATTTCATGTTCGCGCGCCACACGCAGTACAGCACCATACTTACCGCTCCCATGCAGCAGAGCATCGTTGAGTTCCTGTGCCAGCGGAAGTTGGGCGAGTATCTCATCCATGGGTGCATCCAGAATGCTGTCGAGCATGGAAAACATCCCAACCATGAAAAAGCTGGTTTGGTCCTGCATATCCAATTTCTCTGAAATCTGCTCACACATCTTGCCGCGGATTAAGGCCATGGTGGTTAATTCATCGGTCTTGTCGCTTACACTGCTCAGCACCAGAACACACGCCAGGTCGCGCACATGCTGCAGCCCCAGACGCACGATAGCCTGGCGGATGGAAGTTACCTCGCTTACAAAACTGTAGTAACTCGAATTAACCTGACGCAGCAACTTTACACTCAGGTATACGTCGGCGCTGATGATCTCCTCAATACGTTCAAGGCTCGCATCCGGGTTCTGCAATTCAGCTGCGAGTTGCACCATGGTCAGGCGCGCAGGGGGGAGCCTCTTACCCGTAACTATTTTGGGCTTGCTGAAGAAATACCCCTGGAAGTAATCAAACCCCCGGGCGTGGAAAAAATCAAACTCCTCACTGGTTTCCACTTTTTCCGCCAGAAATTTGAGATCCGGGTTGATGGCGCGAAGCTGCTCGGCCATAGCCTGGGAGCGCTCCTGCCCGAGTTCCATAACGTCAATTTTAATGATCTGAGCTACCTCCACCAGAGGGCGCAACTCTTCGGTGTATTCGAAGTCGTCTAGGGCGATAAGATGCCCCCGCGCAGAGTACTCACGCAGGGAGGCGATTACATCGTCATCCGCCTCCACGCTTTCGAGCACCTCAATAACAAGGCGGCTGGCGGCAAAGGAAAAGTCGGTGTTCTGCACCAGGAAATTACGTGTAAAGTTACAGAAAGCTATATGGGGGCCCACAATATTGTCCAGGCCGATTTCAAGCAGCACATTGGCCACAACTTCACTGCTGGCAGCGTCAAAGTCGTCAATGATGGCCCGATTCACAAAGCTGTTGCGGTAGAGCAATTCATAAGCGTAAACATTCAAGTCCCGATCAAAAATCGGCTGGCGGCCAAGAAAAACATCCTGCATAAAAGAGGTGCCCTTTGTATTCAAATAAAAATAGCTGATGTTCTAATTTTAAGCGTTCCCTAAAATATCACAGCTAACTTTAATTTAACAATTTAAAAGTCAACGCCAGGTGGTCTCGCGCAGGTAGATGATGCTCTCGTTGCCTTTGAAGATGCCGAAGGTGGCGCGGGCGGTTGGGTTTTCGTCGCCGTCGCCGTTCCAGTCGTATTGGAGGAAGGAGTCGGTGGGGAATTCGTAGAGAACATGACCCGTCGCTCCAGGCCCTTTTTCAGAATCATCTCCATTATGGATTGAAAACGTATTCCTTCCATTCACCAGATTACCTGTTCCCGTTGCAGTGATATTTTGAGTCAATCCGTCAAAGTATTCGGCAGTATCCCAGTCAATTTCCCCTGCATCATAGGAAGTGCATGAATCAATGGTGTTGAGCCTGAATATATCAATTGTTTCATCATAGTATTCAGCTGAAATCTCAATACCTTCCAGGGCAAGCAATTCTGAGCCATGGGAATTAGCGACCTGAAGACGCCCATAGCGTAATTGTGTTTCTGGGGCTGCCTGAAATGAGTCTGCAACGCCGTCAGCGTCCGAATCCAGATCCAGATCCGGAGCGGTTATATTAACCCCATCTCCATCTTCTACATAAATTCCAAACCTC
>JAWOFA010000062.1:5000-24398 GCA_046482505.1 Desulfuromonadaceae bacterium
ACTGGTGTTCCTGTTGTTCCGCCAGGAGCAATGGCAGGGTAGCCACGTTCGGAAAGGATAACCGCTGAAAGCATCTAAGCGGGAAGCCCCCCTCAAGACAAGATTTCCCTGGAACGTATGTTCCCTGAAGGTCCGTTGGAGACTACAACGTTGATAGGCCGGGTGTGTAAGCACAGCAATGTGTTCAGCTAACCGGTACTAATTGACCGTGAGGCTTGACCATAAAAAGTTTTTACCAGCGCAGCGGGGCGAAGGCAACTTCGCCCCAAAGCCTGATAACTTAAAAATCGTAAGTGGAAAACCAAAAGCTTGGAAAATCGTGAAGTCGTCTTAGCAATTGCCAAGAACGTTTATACAAGTTAAACGCTTTTCGGTGGCTATAGCACAGAGGCAACACCTGTTCCCATCCCGAACACAGAAGTTAAGCTCTGTTGCGCCGATGATACTGCACGGGAAACTGTGTGGGAAAGTAGGTCGCCGCCGAATTTTTTCTCTGAAAGGATCCACATTGGTGGATCCTTTTTCTTTTTGTGGAGATTTGTAGAGCTCAGGCGTATCTCCTCCATTTCATAGAATATCAGAAACCGATCTAATCTTTCTCCATCTCTATTGCGTAGCTCTTGATTTTACGGTGGAGGTTGGAGCGCTCCAGGCCAATCTCTTCTGCTGTCTTAGATACGTTCCAATCATTTTCCTGTAACTTCGTTCGGATAAATTCACGTTCAAAATCCTCCCTGGCCTCCTTAAAATCAGATTGATTTGTAGAGATACTGTGTTCAGTTTGTACAGGTTCTTTCTCTTTACAGGCTTTACGTATCTCTACAGGCAATGCGCCTATATCAATCAGATCGTCCTGAGTCATGATCGCCAGGCGTTCAATAATATTTTTCAATTCCCGCACATTCCCCGGCCAGTTATATGCACTAAGCGCCTTCAATACTTCATTGGAAAGTTCTTTCCCCTCTACATTTTCCTTGAGACAATAGGACGTCAGGAAATGATTTGCTAGCATAGGTATATCCTGGTGCCGCTCTCGCAGGGGAGGAACGTGAAAGGGCAGGACATTGAGGCGATAGTAGAGGTCTTCACGGAAAGTACCTTTCTTCATCTCTTGTTCTAGATTTTTGTTGGTAGCTGCAACCACACGTACATCGACTTCTATAGTTTTCTCTCCTCCTACGCGCTCAAACTTTCGCTCCTGCAGAATACGCAACACTTTAGCCTGAGTTTTCAGGCTCATGTCACCTATTTCATCAAGAAAAAGGGTGCCCTCGTGCCCCTGGTCAAATTTCCCTTTGCGTTTTGATGTTGCGCCGGTAAAGGCCCCCTTTTCATGTCCAAACAACTCAGATTCAATCAGATCTTCAGGAATGGCAGCACAGTTAACTTCGACGAAGGGCTTGCTCGCTCTGCGTGACTGACGATGTATGGCGCGCGCAACCAATTCCTTGCCCGTGCCATTTTCTCCAGTTATCAAAACCCACCCCGATGTTGGTGCGGCTATTTTTATCTGGTGTTTTAATTCTTTAATTGGGGGGCTGGTTCCGATAATTTCGTAGTCCTGTGCTACTTTGGCACGCAGTTTTTTATTCTCCTCTACCAATTGGTTGACCTTGAGAGCATTCTGGATACATACGAGCAACTTTTCAACGGATATCGGCTTTTCAATAAAATCGTGTGCCCCGAGTTTGGTCGCCGTTACCGCTGTTTCTATAGTGGCGTGCCCACTCATCATAATTACCTGCATACTTTCGCTTGGCGTACTGATTTTCTTTAACACGCTAATTCCGTCCATGCCTGGCATCCAGATATCCAGAAGAACCAGGTCCGGAGCCTCGTCCTCTATTAGTTTTAGCGCTGTCTCGCCGTTGCTGGCTTTGCTTGTCTGGTAGCCTTCATCTTGAAGGATTCCGGCAAGGCTATTCTGGATACTCTGTTCATCGTCTACGATCATTATGTGCTGCATAGATTAGGTCTCTTTATAATTTTTATTAGGATAGTGGAAGTTCAATTACAACTTCAGTACCACGTGGATGATGATCTTTAACCCTGATATAGCCGCCGTGGTCAGAAATTATGGTAGCAACGATTGCAAGGCCTAGGCCGGTGCCGACTTGTTTAGTAGAAAAATAGGGTTCAAACAGGCGCGGTTTGTCTTGTTCCGGAATTCCACACCCAGTATCACATGCGGTCAGAGTAACCATGTTTAGGGAGCGGTTCAACTTTGTTTTTAAAATGATCTGTCTTGGTGGTTCTGCTTCGTTTACTGCATGTACAGCATTGTCTAGCAAGTTAATGATTACACGCTTGAGCTGCTCTTTGTCGACATTGATATCTTGCAGGGAAGTATCTGCTGTAAATGTTATGTCAATATCTTTGTGGCCCTGTTGATACAGAACCATTGTATCGCTTATAATGGAGTTAATATCCTCTGGAGCCGGATTGCTCGCAGGCATGCGCGCAAAATTGGAGAATTCATTGACCAGGTTTTTAAGATCATCAACCTGATTGATTATAGTCTGAGTACATTCGTCAAAGACGTTATCCTGATCGTTGAAGCTATCAAGATAACGGCGGCGTAAACGCTGTGCCGATAGCTGAATTGGGGTAAGTGGATTCTTTATTTCATGGGCTATGCGGCGTGCAACTTCTCGCCATGCTGCCATTCGCTGGGCTTTTTGAAGTTGTGTCAGGTCATCAAAAACTATAACTGTACCCATGATATTGCCATGTTCATCGTGGAGTCGAGTAGCATTAAGTAGAAGAATTATCTGCTGCCCTTGAATGCTCAAAGAAATCTGGCGCTTAACCGTTTCTTTGCCGGATTTTATCAGTTCTGCCAGAAAGCTTTTGACAATATCCAGCTGTTGCTGATTGACTATCTCTGCATACTTGCGGCCAAGCACCTTGTCACTCTCTATCTTCAGCAGACGCTCTGCAGATTTGTTTATGGTAGTAAGATAACCATTTCTGTCGATAGAAATAACACCGGCAGTAACATTTCGTAGCAGTATTTCCATGTATCGGCGACGCTGTTCCAGCTCAATGTTTGAATTCTTGAGTTCATTATGCGCTTGTTGAATCCTCTCGCGCTCACGACTTAGCTCCGAAGTCATTTTACCGAACGAATCTATTAATTGTCCGATTTCGTCATCTCCTGCGGGTGGAAGTTGCACCTTTAGATTGTCATTACTGATTTGGTTGGTTGCTGTTACCAGCTCCTGAATAGGGACGGTAATTGACCGTGCAATACGTAGACCGAACCAGGTTGCAAGAAAGATGATAATAAGAGCAATCAGAAGAAGGATAGCAATATAGCCCTGTTTTACCTTGCCTTTAAGTTGTTGAGATTCTTTGTATTGCTGATATGTGGTGGATATTTCCTCCATTTTGTTAACCAGCGAATAGGGGACGTAGTAATTAATAACCACTACGCCTACCACATCTTCTGTGTTCCAGTTTGAATAAACCGGCACGATTCCCCGGATAAGATCTGCCTTGCCCGTTGGAGTTATCCGGGTAAAGCGCTCCCCTTTGAGTGCTTCACCAATAGTAGATGACCCTGGGTCGCTAAAATCAGCCGTGGGAATGTCAGGATTGGATGCGCGCACCAGTTCTTCGTGGGTTGAAGAAAAGACCTCTACAACTCCGAGATTGTATTCCTGCTGTTTTTGCTGAATGAGAGTACGCAGATTGTCGAGATTGCTTTCGTTAAGGAGCTTCTCCTCCTTGATCTGGTGCGCAAGCTGGTCGCCATAGAAGAGGGCATTGGTTGCCGAATTTTTATAGTATGTTTGTGCTACTGAGAGCGATTCAGTTAGCGATTTTTCTATTTCTGTACTGAACCAGCTTTCAATTGAGTTCGTAATGAATGCGGCGGAGGCGAAAAAAAGGAGCAGCGTTGGGATTAGCGATAGGGATACAAAGGTGGCAACCAGGCGGGTGCGCAATTTGGCGCCGGGAATGTTGCGTCTGCGTTCGAGAACAAGTTTGACAATGTTTCTGAAGATCAGAAAGAAAAATAAAATGATCAGTAGAATGTTGATGTTTATAAGAGCTAAAACCAGAATATTGTTGGAAATCTGTATCTGCGCAGCTTGTTCAAAAATGAGTCGCTTTAAAAACGGGAAAGAGGCGATCAGGATGACACTTAAGGCTATGAGTACCCATTCTCTGCGGCGCTTGCGTTGTTCCATACCGGTTTTCTGGTTCTTCAGCATAGGGGATAGTTTCTCCATATGGACGCTGAGCTTTAGGTTTTTGAGTTATAAGTTGTCGAATATAATCTCATGCCCGTGTTTAACACGCAAGCAGCCAGGTTCTGTATAAAAAAAGGCAGTCCAGTATGGACTGCCTTTTAAATAGGTGAATTGATTTTTTCGAATGGATCAGGCTTCTGCCATTGCAACTTCGGGTTGGAGTACCGGCAGCGCCATTCCTTCCCTAACGGACTCTTTGTCAAACTCGATATAGCGCCAGCACTCCGGAGAAGCAAGAATCTTCTCAACCATCTTATGGTTCATGTCGTGTCCGGCTTTATGAGATTTTATGTGTCCCAGAATAGAATGGCCTAGGAGGCTGAAGTCACCAACGGTATCGAGTATCTTGTGTCTGACAAATTCATCCCCGAATCTCAGCCCTTCGGGATTGAGGATTTTATCCTTCCCAATTACGACTGCATTTTCCAGCGAACCGCCCTTGGCGAGACCATGAGCCTTGAGGTATTCAACCTCCTCATAGAAACCGAACGTCCGTGCGGAGGCTATGTCCTGGCAGAAGCTCTGTGCTGAAACCTTGATGGAACGGTTTTGGCGCTTGATACATGGATGGTTGAAGTCCAATTCAAAGCTGATGCGAAAGAAGCGAGATGGAATAATGCTGATTCGCTTATCGCCTTCCTGCAGATGGATGGGCTTAGTGAGCGATATAAGTTTGCGGCTTTCTTCCAAGCGGGCTACACCAACAGAATGAATTTTGTTGATAAACGGAGTAGCGCTTCCGTCCATGATAGGAACTTCAGGCCCGTCAATCTGGATGATCAGATTGTCAATATGGCATGCAACTAAAGCAGCCATGAGGTGCTCTATAGTTGATATGCGGACGCTGCCCCTGCCGATTACTGTAGCCATTCGAGTGTCCACTACATTTTCCGCGCACGCCTTGATACGTGTAGAGGTGTTTCCTTCCTGGTGCTCAAAAATGATGCCGCTACCCGCTTTGGCCGGGCGCAGTGTCATGTTGATGGTGTTGCCGGTGTGAAGTCCTGTTCCGGCTATACGTACCGGGGCTGCAATAGTGCCTTGGTGCAACATATATTCAATCCTTGGTTTGAAGTTTTAAGCGTGTTTATCTGATAATATGCAAAACACGTGCCAAGGAGTGGGGGTCGCTTAAGTTGCTGTAGTTGTTAGGTTTGGGTTAGCTGGGGTGAGACATTCGTACTTTAGATGTGGCATACACGCATCGGCTGCAGTTTATGGTGTGGCACAAGAGTCACACGCCTGTAGGGGGAGGGGATAAATGTTATAAACGTCCGGAGCCAATGATTGCAATCGCAAGCCATAGCCCGAGAAATGCAGCAATAGAATATCCGAAGAGACCTAACGCAGGCATACCGAAAAGTTGTGGTCCGGCACCGGTTTGAACAATAAGGGATGAGCCAATAATTAAAGATCCAATGAGAAAGCTG
This sequence comes from Desulfuromonadaceae bacterium, assembly GCA_046482505.1. GTDB lineage: Bacteria > Desulfobacterota > Desulfuromonadia > Desulfuromonadales > Desulfuromonadaceae > JAIVHC01. The sequence continues at coordinate 10,690 of JAWOFA010000062.1, forward strand.
AACGAGATCCTGTTACTAGACTGATGTAAAGTGCGAATCAGACGTTCCAGACCCCTATGCTCCAGGTCAATTTTGAAATTGTTGTTGGTAATGTGGGACAGTAATTCTTTGAGGTTCCCCGGCAATGCCTTGGTTATTTCATAGTAGTCTCGTAGAATCTGTTTGGATTCACGCCGCAGTGTTTCTGTGGAGTGACGTTTGCGGATCAGCTTTTCAACACCCGGGCGCACCTCTTCGATGAGGTTGAAGTCTGGATCGAGGTCACGCCCGATACCTTCAATAGTTATGAGTGATTTTGCAAGTAGAATCAGATCGGAGGGAAACTTTATTTTATGCGAACGGATGATCGTCAGAAACTCGGTAATAAATCGATAAGAATCGATCTGCTTCAAAGGCAGGTGATAGTAGTCCTCAATGAAGGTTGTAAGGTCACGTTTTAGAGTGTCTTTGTCAATGTCGCGTGTGCCCGGCCGCGAAGATATCAGGAGCGAGGCAAGCTCATCGCTGTCCTTGTTGAAAATACTCAGGATCAATGTGGCAAGCTGCTGTTTGAGATCGTCATCGATAAGTCCGACCATACCAAGGTCGAGAAAGCACAGGCGCCCATCTGACAGGACAAACACATTCCCGGGATGGGGGTCCGCATGGAACATTCCATGATCAATGATCTGTGCCATAAACGCTTGTGCGCCCTCGTGAGCCAGCGCTTTTAAGTCAATACCCTGCTGTTTGAGGGCAGCAATGTTGGAAATTTTGGTACCTTCGATCAACTCCATGGATAGCAGAGCTTCGGTACTCCAGTCCCAGTAAACATTGGGGATATGTACCCGTTCGTTGGAAGAAAAATTGCTTTTGAAGCGGCAAAGGTTGTGCCCCTCTTTGAAAAAATCCATTTCGCGGTAGATGGTGCGGCGGAACTCTTTGACGATTTCTTCGGCAGAGAACGTGTTGCCCATGTTTCCGTGGGTATCTATAATAGATGCAAGGTTTTCCAGAATATCCAGATCGGTAGCTATAGTTTTTTCGATCCCGGGGCGACGTACCTTTAGCGCTACCCATTCACCAGAATGTAACTGCGCTTTATGTACCTGCGCCATGGAAGCTGCCGCAACTGGGTTGGGATCGATGTAAATGAACATCTCCCCGATTGTGCCACCAAGTTCCTTTTCAATCTGCAGGCGGATCTGGTTCCACTCTACTGCCCCTACTTTGTCCTGCAGGTTGTTAAGCTCCAGAATATAGCTGGCGGGGATAATGTCGGCCCGGGTGGAGAGGAGTTGTCCCAGTTTGATGAATGTGGGGCCAAGTTCTTCGAGCGCCATTCGTAGACGCACCTCGTCCGGAAGACGCTCAAGAGCTTTTTTCTTTGCATCTCTGGATATTACACGACGTCCGAGCTCGAGATAGTAATCGATATTGAGCTGCTCGATTATGTGCCCGAATCCGTGTCCAACCAGGACGGAGAGAATTTCACGATAGCGTCCTATTGAGCGCAGGTTGCGGTTTACTCTGAGCAGAGAAATCATGGGTTAGATTAAGATCCTAAGCTTCTTTTTTGCAGTTCTGCTCAAGTGCGACAATCCGGTCTTCAAGTGCTTTCAGCTCCGTTTTGGTTACCAGCCCCATCCGCTCGGCTGCATCGCGAACCTCTCTTGAGGCTTCCTCCTGCATCTGTTCGCGGCGCTCAGAGGCTGCATTTTTTGCTTTTTCCTTCAATCGGCGACCTTCCTCTTCGGTAAGATCGAAACGTTCCTTGAGCTCATTTGCCATCTCTTCAGCCTTCTGCTGAGTCATAGATGCTGCGCCGATAGCGGTTAGCAAGGTTTTTTCAACTATTTCGAGCATGGTTATTACCTCCACTGATTTGTTTGTCTACAAGATTATAATCAACTTCCATTTTAACATTCTAGTTTAGCTTGTATAGCCCTTATATACACTTTTTCTTAAGCATTACAGCTCTAAGCCTAGGTGGGCTGCTACATCCTGGCTTATTTTCCATGGAGGAAGGGGGAGTTCCTTCCAGAATTTGTTGCCAAAACGTTTTGCTGCTGCTGATGTTTTAAGATGTGCGTGCGCCTCTTCCATGATGTGTAAGTAAACGCGTTTCAGGTCTTCGAGGTAGTAATGCAAAATGGAGTTGCATTGCTCTTCACTTTTAGGCACAAGCACCGATTTGTGCAGATAGGAGGCCAGCACCAGAGCATGAGCCTTGGCTCCTGTAGCTTCACATGCTGAATGGCCAAGGCTGTTGCACAGGGAGTGAGATCCCATAAAACTCTGGCATATATGCCACGGAGCGTGGTCCAGATTGAACTTCTCCAGATCTTCTGCTGAGATATGGTAGATGTAGGCGTCAGGGAATTCCGGCAATCCTTGAGAATCGAGTTCGTGCGCCAGCTGCTGGCGCAGATTCTGCTGTTTATTCCCTCCGCTATGGCGCGTGGCTGTGGAGGTTTGATCCTGCTGGATGCCGAGTTGGAGCGCAGCGAAAAAAGTGGTGATACAGTCGCTCTGCTCATCTTTCTTATTCTCAGGATGATGCCAGGATACATTGATGGTGTGCGAAGCGGTAAAGGTTGTACTGCTGGTTTGTTGCGGGGGTGTTTTGTGTAACAGGAGCTCGACACTTTGTGCTCCGGGGGGATATGCGGCACTCACCAGAGTGGTGCATGTGTGTATCAGGGTCAGGACCTTGTCGCATCCGTTAGCCAGGAACAGCTCAGGGGCAATACGTGCATAGATGCTTGAACCTTCCGCAATTATCCCAAGAGTGTACGTCAGCTGCCATAGCCCCATGGGGGAAGACTTGGTCAGATGGATACGTCGTCCCGGCCATGCCATACGCATATGGGCATTAAGAGCCTCGAATCCAGTAGTGTCAGGCTTGGCCAGAGAGGAAAAGCAAGCGTTGGTGTGAGATCTCTCTACTGGAACAGGTATGGCAAAAATCTCTTCATACTGGGTGGTTGTGCCAGAACTAATACCACTCATGTGGCGGGCCAGATTTTTCAGCAACAGGCGCGCGCCTGTGTCAACTTCAAGATCTAGCGACCCGGGGTCTGTCTCAGGTGTGAAGATAGAGATCTGTGCCTGGGGGATTTTAAAGCTATGCTGCTGTAGAGAGCATCCTTTGGGGATGGTGTTTGCAAGAATTTGGTCCAGCATGGCGCATGTACGTTCGGGTTTGTCTCGAAACAGACGGATCTGGTCCAAGCGCTGAAGAAGGTTGTGGAGCAAAATACTACTTTTTTTGTCCAACTCAGGCTCAGGTCCCACAGCGAGGTTCTTTTGCTCTGTGAGAGTTAGTTCCCTGAGGGTGATATCAAGGTGTTCAGGCTTTGTCTGGGTCTGGATGGTGCCAGCATGCAGGGCATAAAGCATGCGTGCTACGCAGAGGATTAGCTTGTTGCGTGCCTGATATGTGGCGCTCTCGCTATCGCTAAGGTTTTTGCGTCGCAGGTATGCGCTCAGGTTGAGTGTACCCTGGTTTACTGTTTGAAGACATAGATTGGTAAGATGCCAACCGGTTAGTTCGCTGTTGCTTTTTGCTTCGATCACCGCCAGAATTTTGAATTGATCCAGGAGTTCGGTTAAGCCGTCGAGATCCGAAAGGGGTTTTATCTCAAAACGTTTTTCGAGAGTGCCCGCCTGCCAGATGACTATTTCTGTCGGACTCCAGGTGGCAAACTGATTCAAGGCCAAGGCATCGGCGCATGCCCCCCCCTGCCTGAGACTTTGGGTTGATATCTCCCCCTGGGGGGTGAATAATACACATCCTCCGGCAATGCAGCTGTCGCGATTGATCCAGAATACAATGTCCGGAGTGATGTGCCCTTCGGAGGTCAATAGCTCGGTGTCTGTGCTAACCTTCCGAAACGGGTAGCGCCCTTGGGTTATAATCGTCCGGGCTTGGATACGAAGATGCTCTGCAGTGGATAACGTTTCAGGACTCATAGATCAGATCAATCGAACAGGTTGTTGGCACAAAGATTTTTGTGTCGATGAAAATGTGTGTAGGCCAGTTCAGTAGCTATGCGTCCACGAGGGGTTCGGCTCAGATACCCCTGTTGTAACAAAAAGGGTTCAATGACCTCCTCAATGGTGTCTTTTTCTTCCCCAATAGCCGCTGCCAGGGTATCCAGGCCTACGGGGCCGCCGCCAAATTTGTCCATGATCGCTTTCAGCAGGGTGGTATCCATGTGATCGAACCCCAGTTTATCCACCTCAAGGCGCAGCAGCGCCTGGTCGGCGGCGTCTAGCGATATGGTGCCGTCGCCCTCTATCTGGGCAAAGTCGCGGACACGGCGCAATAGGCGGTTGGCAATGCGGGGGGTACCGCGGCTGCGTCTGGCAATCTCCATCTCGCCATCGCTGCTGATGGGGATCTGCAGAATTCCTGCACTGCGCCGCACAATTACGCCAAGTTCGACATCGGTGTAGAATTGCAGGCGGCTGATAACCCCAAAGCGGTCGCGCAGTGGCGATGAGAGCAGCCCGGCTCTGGTGGTTGCCCCCACCAGGGTAAAGCGGGGCAGGTCGAGCTTGATGGTGCGCGCAGACGGGCCCTGGCCGATCATGATGTCGATCTGATAATCCTCCATCGCCGGGTAGAGGATCTCCTCCACCACCGGGGACATGCGGTGGATTTCGTCAATGAAGAGGATGTCTCCCTCCTCCAGATTGGTGAGGATGGCCGCCAGGTCTCCGGCTTTTTCGATTACCGGCCCCGAAGTGCTTTTGATATTTACCCCCATTTCGCTCGCAATAATATTCGCCAGGGTGGTTTTCCCCAGGCCGGGGGGGCCGTAGAACAGCACGTGATCCAGGGCTTCGGCGCGTTTGCGCGCGGCCTGGATAAACACCTCAAGGTTGCGTTTTATCTGCTCCTGGCCGATATACTCTGCCAGGGTACGTGGGCGCAAAGGGTTCTCGAAGTGTTCGTCATCACCAGAATGCTCGGGATCGATAAAGCGTTCGCTCATGGTAGTGTATGCCTAACGGGTAAGGTGCTGCAGTGCCTGCTTGAGGGTTTCCTGCGTAGTGGCTTCAGCGCTGATGTCCATTTTAGCTAGGACGCTGCGCGCCTGTTTCTCTTTGTATCCTAAGCTGACGAGGGCGGAAAGAACGTCGTCGCCTGCATGTTCAGATTCAGGTGTGTTCGAATTGTGTTTTTGGATACTTTCCGGAGACGCGAGTTTGCTAACTTTTTCGTGGAGCTCCAGAATGAGGCGTTCGGCGGTCTTTTTTCCGATTCCGGGCAGGGTGGCTAAACGTGCCGCATCTTCATGCAGGAGAGCCTGGTGCAGATCTGAACACGTCATGTGTGACAGAATATTTAATGCGACTTTAGGCCCGATGCCGTTTATTCCGAGAAGCAAGATGAAGGTCTCTTTTTCTGCCAGAGTGAGAAAGCCGTACAGCTTGAGGATATCCTCCCGTACATGGGTGTAAATGTGCAGTGTGGTGTTCCCTTCTTCGGGAAGGCTGTAATAGCTGGAAAGGGGAATCTCCACACTGTAGCCCACTCCGTGGGTTTCAATGATCACATGTTCCGGGGTTTTGTGCCGCATAGTGCCGCTTAATAGGGCAATCATGTGTGAAACTCCTGTAGGTAAAAAAGCATAATGGCAGCTCAGCGGAAGGCAGATAGTGTCTGGTGGCACATATCTATCTATTTGTAGCCCTTTTGCTTGGTTCCTCCGCCCTTCATGCGACTATTATGGGCATGGCTGTTGGCATGGCAGATGGCAATAGCCAGTGCATCCGAAGCGTCTTCCTGGGCAATTTCCGGAAGTTTAAGAAGCGCTTTTACCATTTGCTGAACCTGGGTCTTGCCGGCTTTGCCGTAGCCAACCACCGCACTTTTAACCTGCAGGGCGCTGTATTCAAACACCGGCAGACCTGTGTTGACTCCTGCGACGATTGCAGTGCCGCGCGCCTGACCCAGTTTAAGAGCCGAGCCGGCATTTTTGGCCACAAATACCTTTTCAATCGCCATGGTATCAGGTTTGTAGGTTTCAATAGCCTGCAGCAGACCGGTATAGATCTGACTCAGGCGCAGAGGGAGTTCATCGCAGCTACGGGTGTAGATTGCTCCGTTGTCTACGTGGGTCAGCCGATTGCCGCGTTGGTCAATCAGGCCGTAGCCGGTGATGCGTGTTCCCGGATCTATGCCTAGAATGCGCATGCATTTCAGCTCATAAGTTTTTCAAGGATTTCATCATCAATGTCGGCATTGTGATACACATTCTGTACATCATCGTTATCTTCAAGCATATCGATGAGCTTGAGCATCTGTTCCGCCTTTTTTTCGTCCAGAGGTACGGTGGATTGGGGAATCATGGTGACATCGGCAGTCTCCAGTTCCATCCCGTGTTCCTTCAGACCGTCGCGTACCGAAGTGAAATCGGTTGGCTCGGTGAGGATTTCGTAAGTGCCGCTCTCATCCTTTACATCTTCGGCTCCGCTTTCCAGTGCCGCTTCAAAAAGCTCATCGTAGTTGGTGTCTCCACTTAAGGTTATAAGACCCTTACGGTCAAACTGGAACGAGACTGAGCCGTCAACCCCAAGACTGCCATTGTGTTTTGTGAATCCGTGGCGCACATCCGCAACAGTCCGGGTGCGATTGTCCGTGAGAAACTCAACCAGGACCGCAACCCCGCCGGGTCCGTATCCTTCAAGGGTGCCCTCCTCGTAGTTTACCCCATCGAGATCCCCGCTGCCTTTTTTAATGGCGCGTTCGATGGTGTCTTTGGGCATGTTGCTCCCCTTGGCTTTCTCAACAGCCGTACGCAGGCGCGGATTGGTGTCCATGTCTCCGCCACCAATCTTGGCGGCAACGGTGATCTCTTTGATCAATTTAGTAAAAATTTTGCCGCGTTTTGCGTCCTGCGCCCCTTTGCGGTGTTTGATGTTGGCCCATTTACTGTGTCCTGCCATATAGATTTTCTCCTTGTAATATCGTTCAACAGATGTACTGAATTTTGAATATGAGCTGTCTGCGTTTTTTGCACCTGGTGTTGTAGTATTGTTTTAGGGTCGACGCAGATTTGTAAGTGATGAAGCAGGCACTGTTTTTACAGGCTGCTACGGTAAAACCTGCTTATACTAACATAGAGCGGGGCAGAGCCTCAACTTCATAAAAAAACGCCACCGGAAGGAGAGAATCCGGTGGCGTAAATATAAGGGAGATATCTCTGGGTTTCTGTTTGGGGGATAAGAAATATGTTGCTCCCTTGTCATTCGATGGGGCTATACATAAGCACTGACTGTGCCAGTATTGCGCTAGAAGGTAGGATTTATACATAGACAAGACTGTAAGGAATTGAAATATTAAGTAAATAATTTTCAGAATCATGTTGGACAGGTGCGGTTTTGCGGCGAAAGAGGTGTTTGTGTCGGAGGATGTGTGCCGCGCGTGACACGATGATTGGTGAATGTGTGCCGAATCATGCTCACATGGTGTTTTTGAATTCGGTGCCGTTAAGCTTGTGCTTCTCGAGTAGGCGATAGAAGCTGCGTCTTGGCATTTGCGCCTCACGCGCGGCCTTGGCTACATTGCCGTCGCATTTGCGCAGATAGGTTTTGAGCAGCCCCTTTTCAATCAGATTCACCTGTTGCTCCATCTGTTTGCGCAGTGGGGCGGATTCTGTGCCAGAGTTGGCACTTTTGCCCCCCATGAGTTCAGTGAACACTACGGGGAGGTTAGCCAGATGTATACAGTTGTCATGGGTCAAGACTGCGGCGCGCTCAATAATATTCTGCAACTCACGAATATTGCCGGGCCAGTGATAGAGCCGCATTGCTTCAATGGCGTTGCGATCAATACTGTCTACGTTTTTATTTACCCTTTTACTTGCGTGACGTAAAAAGTGTTCCACCAGATCTTCAAGGGCGTTCAGGCGATTGCGCAACGGGGGCATGGTTATGGAAAAGACATTTAGCCGATAAAACAGGTCTTCCCTGAACCACCCTTCTTCCAGGCCGCGTTCAAGGTTTTTGTTGGTTGCGGCAATGAGGCGCACGTTTACTTTTTTGTTCTTTGTGCTACCCAGGGGGCGTATTTCTCCACTGTCGAGAACCCGAAGGAGCTCAGCCTGGAGTTTCGGGGTGATGTCCCCGATCTCATCGAGGAAGATAGTGCCCTCATTTGCGGCTTCAAAAAGCCCTTTTTTGTCACTTACCGCTCCAGTAAAGGCCCCCTTGCAGTGACCGAACAATTCACTCTCAAGCAAACTGTCATTAAGGGTCGTACAGTTAAGGGTGACCAGGTGTCGCTCTGTACGCGGACTCGTCTCATGGATGGCTCGGGCAGTAAGTTCCTTGCCGGTACCGCTTTCACCCCGGATAAGAACCGTAGTCGGAGTGGGGCCTACCTGGTGGATGAGATTCAGGACTTCAGCCGTGTGCATGTCGTTGCCTACGATGGATATCTGGCCGAACTCCTGTGCCAGGGCGTGTTTAGCGAGTTCATATTTCTGAGACAGAATCAGGCGATCCTCCTCAAGGCGTTTTAAGGCGAAGGGAGGACACATTTCGATCTCTGCCAGACCCTGATGCACTGCAATAGCATGATCCCGGCAGGTGCTGTAGCCGCAACCACCACAGTTAAGTTCATCCGCTGCAGTTCGCTTGTTGGTTTGCTGTAAAATCTTGCGCACACTTTCACTGCTGGGCAGATCCAGGCGCTGGTATTTGTTATAGAAGCGACGTGTTAAGCTCGCTTCCGGGACTTGGATTTCAGGGGCTCGGCGGTTTTTGTCATTCTCCTCATAGGCGATGTTGTTGTTCAGGTAGTGGCGCTGAATCAGGTTTTGTTTGGAGTAGGTGGTGAGACGGTTGTTGCGTCCCGGCCCTCCGATGCAGCCGCCGTTACAGAAGCGGATGTCTACGAGTTTGGCATTGATACGCCCCGCAGCCAGGTCGCGGATAAGTTCCAGCGAATCCTGTTCTCCTTCGCTGGAGATATATTCGGGGTTGGCAAAGTCTGGCTGGATTCCCAATACCTGGAAAGGGCCGCCACTTATTGGAAACAGGCTCCCTTTATATGGTTTGTGTCCATTGAACGGAGTTGATCCCAGGCGCGCCAGGTCGAGCTTGTGCTGTGAAAAAAGCTGGCCGAGTTCCTGATAGGTGAGGACAATGTCAACGGCGTCAGCCACAGCATCAGCATATATTTCAAATTTTCCCGCAATGCAGGAGCTGATATAGACCACGCCTGTATTTTCACCATGATGGTGTTTGAGCATTCTGCCCATGGCAACCATTGGGGAGACCACCGGCATCAGGCTTTTAATGATCTGAGGATAGTGACGTTCAATCAGGTCAACAATGGTGGGGCAGTGGGAGGCAATAAGGGGGGCGGATGCTTTGGTTTTCAGATGTTTATGGTACTCGTTACTTAACAGTTCCGCACCATATCCTCCCTGATGCACTTCGTCAAAACCGAGGCGCCTCAAACCAGTAACAAGCTGGTTGGGAGAGATGTCCTTGAAAAAAGCGGGGTATGAACATCCCAGGACTGCTATTTTGCGCTTTTTCTGGGTCAGAATCTGCGCCGTCTGTTCGCAGCTATCTGCTACAACTTTAGCCTTTTGTGTACACACGGAAATGCATTTCCCGCAACCGATACAGCGCGAATGGATAACCTCGACGTAGGTGGGCCGCACCCTGATAGCCTTGACCGGGCAGTTGCGTACACAGGCGTAACATTTGCGGCAGCGTTCTTTTACGGTTTTTATTGGCCCCATGTGTATTGCGACTCCGGTTTTTGGGTGATTATGTCAGGGCTTCAGGGAGGGCGATTTTTATGCATGGAAAATCATTTTCACATAAGTGTGTCACGTGTGACACATGGCGTCAACGGCTAAATGGTTGTAGGCATATGTGCAGAACATAAGGGTGCTGCAGCTAGATACCGCTCAAATTCAGCTCGGCATAGCGCGGGCACGCTACCTGGCGAGTATCGGGGCACTCGATCAATTCGGGGAGATAGGTTTTGCAGCGCGCCTGTGTGTAGGGGCAGCGTGGATGAAAGGGGCATCCTGCTGGAATCGCCGATGGAGAGGGGATATCGCCACTCGGGGTGTATACTTTACGTCGACGTGGATCAGCTACAGGAAGGGCCTGGACCAACATCTCGGTATAGGGGTGTAGGGGAGTGTTGAATATCTGTGCAGTGGAGCCAATCTCGATAATCCTTCCTAGGTACATTACCGCAACCCTGGTGCAGATCTGCCGCACCACGGAAAGGTCGTGGGAGATGAATACATATGTAAGGGAATATTCATGTTTCAACTCTTGCAGTAGCGCCAAAATTTGTGCCTGTACCGACAGATCCAGAGCAGAGACCGGCTCATCAGCAATAATGAGATCAGGGCGAAGACTAAGCGCGCGAGCTATCCCGATGCGTTGGCGTTGCCCGCCGGAGAATTCATGTGGATAGCGCTGGGCATCTGCCGGCTTCAATCCTACCGCAAGCAGGTTCTGTTCAATCTGAGTGCATATGTTTTCAGGTGTGAGTTTATGGATGAGAAAGGGTTCTGCAAGAATGTCACGCACACGCATGCGTGGATTAAGGGAGGAGAACGGATCCTGAAATACCATCTGTATCCCGCGCCGTAGAGGACGCATGCGCCGGGCTGATATCCGGGTAATGTCGGTGCCGTTAAAGACGATCGTGCCCCTGTCTGCAGGGATCAATCCGGTGGCGAGCTTACCCAGGGTGGTTTTGCCACACCCCGACTCTCCTACCAGCCCCATTACTTCACCCCGCTCAACGCAGAGGCTCAGATCGCCTACTGCGGGGATGGTTGTCTGTCTGTGCCCTGGCGCTCGAGTGCGCATGGTGAACGATTTGCTTACACGGGACAGGCTGAGTAAGGTGCTCATGCGGACACCTCCCAGGAGCGTACGCTGTGATCGTTGCCGAGGTTCTGCATCGGGGGGAGGCCGCTTGCATGGGGGCGGTACCGCTCTTCCCACAATTCCGGAGTATGCGGTGCTGGAGTTGCTCCCCGCCTGTGATGTTCATCGCGAACACAGTTAAGCAGGTGGCGCGTATAGGGATGTTGCGGATCTTCGAATATGCTGAAGGTGTCCCCTTGCTCCACCACTATACCGTCATACATCAATGCTATGTAGTCGGCGTGTTGCGCCACAATGCCAAGATCATGACTGATCAGGAGCATCCCCATATTGCGCTGTTGCTGCTGAATGTGTAATAGATGCATAATCTGCGCCTGGATTGTTACATCCAGAGCCGTGGTGGGTTCATCTGCTATCAGGATCTGCGGGTCGCACGCCAGAGCCATGGCAATCATGGAGCGTTGGCGCATTCCCCCCGAGAGCTGATGTGGGAAGGAGTCGAGACGCTCCTCTGGGCTGGGGATTCCAACCTGATGCAGGAGTTCTATTGCCTTCGATCGGGCCTCTCTTTGGCTTAAACCGCGATGAAGGAGTAAGACCTCTTCGATTTGGGTACCTACGCTGAATACCGGGTTAAGCGCGGTCATAGGGTCCTGAAACACCATAGCTATCTGATTGCCCCGGATGCGGCGCAATTGATCCTGTGCGAGCAAAGTAAGGTCACGCTCTTCAAAGTGTATCTGCCCGCCAACAATACGCCCCGGTTCCGGCACCAGTCCCAGGATGGAGAGCGCCGTGATTGATTTGCCACATCCTGATTCGCCCACCAGGGCAGTGGTTTGACCGGGATACAACGTGAGATTCAGATCTCGCACTGCCTTGATTATCCCCTGCGGGGTGAAAAAAAAAGTGCTCAGATCGGTTATGCGCATAATGGCGGATGTGTGATGGCTTGAAGCGGCATGCATAAGGGAACGATCTATGCTCCGTTAATGTTAAGAGGTAAAGAGAGGGTGACGGTAGTGCCCTGATGGGGTTTGCTCTGTATTTCGATGTCGCCACCGTGGGCATCGACAATCTGTTTAACCAGGCTCATTCCCAGACCAACTCCCGGGGTATCCTGCGCAGATGTCTCTGCACGATAGAAGCGATCGAAAATATGTTCCAGCTCCTCCTCTTCCATGCCGATCCCTTCATCTTGAATGCTGAATTGATAGTGGCTCTCTGTGCGGGAGGTGCTGATTTTTACGATCCCCTTTTCGGGAGTAAATTTTACAGCGTTGTCGATAATATTCTCCAGTGCCTGATAGATTTTTTTCGGATCGACATGCATGGTCGTTTCCATATGCTCTGCATCGAACTTGAAGGTGATCTGTGGGGACAGATCACCACAGAATTTGTGTACGCTTTCGAGGATATCTTCTGCACGACAGGTTTCTTTATGCAGACGCAGTTCTCGCCCATCTTCAACCCGGCGCAGGGCAAGCAGATTGTCAATCATATGATCAAGGTTCCAGGCTTTGTCGTATATGTAAGTCAGGAATTCGAGTCTTTGTTTTTCCGGCAGATCCTGCTGGGCAAGGAGAAGTTCGGCATATCCAGCTATGGCAGTAATCGGGGTTTTAAGGTTATGGGTTGCGGTGGACATAAATTCTGATTTTAATTGTTCAAGTTTGTATTCTTCAGTGGTGTCGTGCAGACTCAGGATTACAGCGCCGGTACGGATGTTGTGGTTGTGGATAGGTATGATTTTGGCTTTTACAACCCGTGTGGATCCATCGGATGTCAAAAGTCGAAATGTCTCTGCAGCACTTCCCTCAGCGCCGATACTCAAAAAATCCTTGGTGTTGTCGCTCGTACAATTGTTGAATACCTGAGCCAGGGGTTTATTGCGCATTTCGCTGGCAGAGATGTCGAGCAGGGATACGGCAGCGTTGTTGACCAGCTCAATATTGCGGTTTTCATCCGTAACTACCAAACCATCATCGATTGATGAGAGAATGTCGTACATGCGGTTGCGCTCCTGCTGCAGGTCCGCGTTTATTTGTATTTGTGTTAGAGCGAGTTGGCGGTTACGGTGCAGATACAACCCTAAAACCAGCCCGGTAGCACCCCCGAACAGAAGAGGAGTGATGAATCCGGTGAATTTGAGCGGATACCCCGCCAGGACTTTCTGAGTTAGGGAAAAGGTGCATAGCACGATACTCCCCGTTGTTAGGCAGGCGGCAAAATATACTATTTTATGCAGCAGTTTTTCCCCTGCCGTGTGGGTAGAGGTTTTTGCTTCTGCCTGTTGAAGGCGTTCGGCCAGGATGCGTATATACAGGCCAGTGCTTCCTCCTGCTAACATAGGAATAATGTAGCCAATCCCCTGCTGGGGATATCCGGCCATGATTTTCTGCACGTAAGAAAAAAAGGACAGTGTTGCCGCGCCAAGGATAAAGGCAAAAGCGTAAAGCAGTATCCGGAGCGTTGTATCGAGCGAAGAGCGGGGAGTATGATTCATTAAATGGATCTCCGCATTAGGGGGTCGAGAATATAAATAGTGCCTGTGTTCGGGAGTATAGTTAAATATACGGCGGAAGTCTACGCAGAGGATTAAAGTTAGTCAAATTTCTTCCCTGTATTGACGTGTGCTATCTAAGGTAGGTAGGGGATTGCAATAATCACGTTTTGTCAAAGTGTTGCCCTGTGTTAGGGTGTAAGGCTAATTTTACCTTTTAGCGGAGTAAATTGATGTCTTACAGGGTTGACTTGCATGTTCACAGCTCCTGTTCCGATGGAAAATATTCCCCGGCGCAGGTGGTGTCCCTCGCATCGGCCAGTGGTGTGGATGTGCTTGG
>JAWOFA010000096.1:0-41859 GCA_046482505.1 Desulfuromonadaceae bacterium
AGTCATCGGGGACATTGCTGTATTTACGCATTTTATAGCGCCAGAGCAACTACCAACTAAAGGCATTAAATATGCTGGCATCGTCCTGGATTTACGTTTTAACTGTTGCCAATATAGAAACTTGAACAGACTGGGTTTACCACTATGATACAGCGCAAAGTCGGGTTTGAAATCACCCCCACCTGCATCCGCATGGCAATTCTGGACGGAAAGAAAAATCCTCCACAAGTCCTTGCCCTGCTCAAGCGGGAGATCACCCCGGAAAGTGATATCGGTGCCACCCTGCTGGAGATGCTTGAACAGCCGCCACGTTTCAGCGACCATTTCTGCACCGCGTTGGCGTGGCACAAGTGTTTTGTGCGCACTCTCCACTTCCCCTTCAAAGATAAAAGCAAGATTGAGGCTGCTGCGCGGATTGAACTCGAATCCCGCGTTCCTTCTGATATCAGTGAGCACATCATCGCCTCTACCCCTGCAACCCAGGGAGAAGACGGCTTTGCCAGTATCAGCGTAGCGGTACCAGAAACTTACATTGGCGAGACTCTCGCCCCCCTGGATCAGGCGCGCATACCCGTACAGTTGCTGGGGCTGAGTCCGTTTACCGAGGCTGACGGCATTCTGCCCTGGCATCAGGATGTCCTGCTGGTAAAAGTACATGCCGGTCAATTCGTCCTCTGTTCCATCGTAGACGGAGCCATTGGCGCATATAAAAACTGCCGGGGGATACCCACAGACGCCGCCGCACTAGCCCAACGCATTGAGCAGGAAGCGGCGCTCATTTGGCGCAGCAACCATATCGAAGCGCAGCCGCTGTTTCTTATGGGGGAACACATCACTCCAGAGGTGGAGGCACACCTGCAGCAACACGGACACGAACTGCTTCGCCTTCCTCTTACCTTAGAGGAAAAACCACTTGATCCCGAATTTCTCCCCGTGTGTGCCCTGGCCATGGCACGCGAAGAGCGTAGTTTTAATCTGCGTCAGGGTAAATTCACCCTCAAGGGTGGCTGGAGTTCGATTAAGAAACATCTCTATGTGGGAGGATCCCTGCTGCTTCTCAGCGCTATTGTCGCCGGAGCCACAGCGATAACCACGTATCATCATAAAGTTGAACAGGTAAATGCATATAAAGAACAAATGACCAGGGTTTTCCGCGAGACTCTGCCTGACACCAACGTTATCGTGGACATTCCACGTCAGATCCAGGCGGAACTGGAACAGCTCAAAGAACGTGCCACCCTCCTCGGTGTGGGAGATTCCGCCTCGCCCTTAACAGCATTGCGCGAGGTTTCACGTCTGGCGCCGGAAGATATCACCCTGGATATCAAACGTTTCCGCTATGTGGATGATTCCCTCGACATCAGTGGAGAAACCACCGACTTCGATAGTGTAAACCGTTTAGGAGAACGCCTGCGCCAATCACCACTTTTCGCCTCAGTGCGAATTTTCGACGCCAAAATGGGTCTCGAAGGTAGCAAGGTGAGCTTCAGACTGCAGATAAACATTTCTACCGCCGGAGGTTCGCAGTGATCAGAAACCTGTCCACGCGTGAAAAAATGATTCTGGGCGCGGGTATCGCGTTCTGTATATTGGTGCTGTTTTATGTGGGTATCATAGCTCCCTACAGTTCAAGAATACAGTTGCTTGAGCGCAAAATAGACGCCGGGCAAACCCAGCTGCAGCAGGTTACTGCACTGCAGCAGGAGTACAAAAACCTGGCTCAGCAGATAAGGCAGATCAGCTCTGATCAGCAGGATGTCTCCGGGCTCTTCAGTTTTGTGGAAAACCAGGTACAGCAGGTTGCCGGGCGTGACAAACTCAGTTCCATGCGTCCGGTGTCACCGGTACGTCACGATGATATGGTAGAAGAGGGGCTCGAGGTTAAAATAGAACGCATCTCCCTGCGCCAGGTGGTGGATCTGCTCCAGCGCCTGGAGCAATCAAAGCGCCCTCTGCGGGTTAAAGGGCTGGATCTCAAGGTACGCTTTGAAAACAAATCCCTGTTTGACACCTCTTTGACTATCTCCACCTTCGGTAAGGGTTAAGGTATGTCTGATAACACCACATATTCCGAACTGTCACTGCGGAAAAAAGCGGCCTATATCCTTGCGTTTCTCGCTCTTAGTGGAATAACCTTTGTCATGGGGTTGTGGTTTATGTTTCCTGATGCGAGTCTCGAACGCCGGATTAACGCCGAGCTGACACGCCAGGCACCTTTCAACATCAAAATCCATCGCCTCGAGCGCAGCTTTCCCTTTACGTTAAAAGGGGAAAAAGTTGACGTTGATATGCCCGAGTTTCCCCTAACTATTAGCCCGCTACAGATAGCGCCTGCGTGGCGCAGCATTATGCAGTTGCAACCCGGGATATGCGCTTCAGGGAAAATGTTGGGCGGTCCTTTCGAGATTCTTCACACAATTAGTGGCGCTACCAACATTAAAGCGGAGAATATGCACCTGAGCGCCACTATCCCCGGATTCAGCCCCATCAGAATTGAGGGCGAACTTGAACATGCTTATTTGAAAGCCAATGTTTCCCATACCATAACCCCGCATACCGGGCAGATCAGCATCAGAGAGTTACGTATACTGGGGCTGGACAAGCTCGGGATGGGGGCAGATGTAATCAATCTGGGAGAGCTGGAACTCAACCTGGAAGCCCGGGAGCGCATGCTTGATGTAAAACTCCTCAACCCCGAAGGAGCGTTCCAACTCTCCGGCAGCGGTTCTATAACTCCGCCACGTCTCACCCCCAGAGCACGTTTGAACCTGCAGCTGCGCATTGGCAATATCCCCCCCGAACATGCACAACTTGAAGAATTCCTGAGCCTCGCCGGAGTGCGCAAAAAAGCCGAAGGATATCTGATCCGCATCGGTGGCCGCCTGGAGCGCCCTTTCCTGCGCTAACCCACTTAATGACAAACAACAGCCCTCGGCGCATAAAAGCGCTATGGTGGTTGACATGCTCCAGAGCAGTGATTACTGTCTGAAAAATCACTTAATAATCACGCCTTGAAAAGGATTGCTGTTTTATGAGCGAAGAATACGATGACATAGACGAAGAGACGATGTTTGCGGATGACGAGGAGTTTGAAGATATCGGCGAAATCAGTGATGACCTGTTGCTCGCTTCCGATGTACTCCCCGAGCAGATCCCCATCATCCCTCTGCGCCCGCGACCGGCATTTCCAAATATTCTCATCCCCATGAGCATAAGTGGAAAAGAGAAGGTGAAAATCATAAAAAATGCTGCTGACAGTTCGAGTCAGACTATCGGCATGGTGCTGGTGCGCAATATTGACGACAAGGATGAACCGGATAACATTCACCGCATCGGGGTGGTAGGTAAGATTGTTAAAATCCTGAAGAGCGAAGAGGAGAACATTCAGGTTCTGATCAACTGCCTCGAACGCTTCACCATCAGGCAACTGCATGAAACAGAGGATGGTCTGATCGGTAGTGTTGAATACCTCAAAACACCCGATGATGCCCACCAGCGCGAGGAGCTCAAGGCTTACTCCATGGCAATCATAACCACCCTCAAGGAGCTGGTGCAGATAAACCCGCTGTACTCCGAAGAGATCAAGATGTTTCTGGGTCGCTCGAGCATGGATGACCCCGGGAAACTCGCGGACTTTGCCGCCAACCTCACCTCCGCTGACGGGCAGGAACTCCAGAAGGTACTCGAAACCTTTGACGTACATGAGCGGATCGATCAAGTGCTGATCCTGCTCAAGAAAGAACTCGAGGTCTCACGCCTTCAGAGCAAGATCTCCAAACAGATCGAGAAAAAAGTCTCTTCCCAACAGCGGGAATTCTTTCTGCGCGAGCAGCTCAAGGCGATCAAGAAAGAGCTCGGGCTTGAAAAAGAGGGGAAGACCAGTGAGATTGAAAAGTTCACCGAACGTTTGAAGGATCTCAAACTCAACGATGAAGCACAAAAAGCAATAAACGAAGAGATTGAAAAGCTCCAGCTCATCGAGCCCAGCTCGCCGGAATACAATGTCAGCCGTAACTATCTGGACTGGCTCACCGTTCTCCCGTGGGGAAAACACACCAAGGACTCCTACAACGTCGCCAAGGCACGCAAGGCGCTGGATGTCGATCACTACGGGCTGGATGATGTGAAGGAGCGCATCCTCGAGTTTATCGCCGTAGGCAAGATGAAGGGGGATATCTCCGGCTCTATCCTGTGTCTCGTTGGCCCCCCCGGTGTTGGGAAAACCTCTATCGGTAAGAGTGTCGCCCACGCACTCAAACGCAATTTCTATCGCTTCTCCCTCGGGGGTATACGAGATGAGGCTGAGATCAAGGGGCATAGGCGCACTTACATCGGGGCGATGCCGGGGAAATTCATCCAGGCGATTAAACAGGCCGAGAGTGCAAATCCGGTGCTGATGCTGGACGAAATAGACAAGATCGGCGCCTCATTTCAGGGGGATCCGGCTTCCGCACTGCTCGAGGTGCTGGATCCGGAGCAGAACAACAGCTTCCGCGATCACTACATGGATGTGCCCTTCGACCTCTCCAATGTACTCTTCATCGCTACGGCGAACCAGCTCGACACTATTCCTGCGCCTCTCCTCGATCGTATGGAGGTTATCCGTCTCTCGGGTTATATCATGGCGGAGAAGATCGAAATCGCTAAACGCTACCTGATACCCAAAGCGCTCGAAAGTCACGGCCTGACGCGCAAACAGGTGAGTATCCGTAAGGATGCCCTCGAAGCGATTGTGGACGACTATGCGCGCGAAGCCGGCGTGCGTGGCCTGGAAAATCGGATTAAAAAGATAATGCGCAAAGCAGCTATGGCTTTTTGCGATGAGCAAAAGGACAAAATCATCCTGCATAAAAAGGATCTGGAAAAATATCTCGGCAAACCGGTATTCAGCCAGGATGAGGTGTTTGAAAATGTCTCCGGCGTAGTAACCGGACTCGCGTGGACCAGCATGGGAGGTGCAACCCTGCAGATCGAGGCGACTGCAGTTAAAACAAGCAACAAGGGGTTCAAGCAGACCGGTCAACTGGGCAAGGTTATGGTGGAAAGCTCGGAGATCGCATACTCCTTTGTGATGGGGCATCTGAAGCACTTCGGCATGCAGGAAGACTTCTTTGATCACCACTTTGTGCACATGCACGTCCCAGCCGGGGCAACGCCCAAGGATGGGCCCTCTGCCGGGATCACCATGGCGACCGCACTCCTCTCGATGATCTCCAATCAACCGGTGCGCAAAAAGCTGGGGATGACCGGAGAGCTGACCCTCACGGGACAGGTGCTCCCGATCGGCGGTGTAAAAGAGAAAACCATCGCCGCGCGCCGCAGCGGGCTGAAAGTGCTGATATTCCCGGAAAGCAACCGCAAGGACTTTGAAGACCTCCCCGAGCATTTGCGCGAGGGGCTCGAGGTGCACTATGCCAAAAACTACAGCGATGTCTACAGTATCGCCTTTGCACAAAAACAGGAGAAAAACGCATGAACGTTGAAGAATTGAAAGAGCAGGTTATGCAACTGTCCACTGCCGAGAAACAGGAATTCATCCTTACCGCCCTGCCCGACCTGGCTGAAGAGGCCCTGCAGGATTCAGGTTTTATGATGCGTCTGCTTCCGGTAATGCTCGAAATTGTAAAGAAGAGCGGTATCGACATGCAGCAACTCATGCAGTTTGCTGCCATGCAACAGGGTAATTCAAGCAACTCCTGATCTGCAGCATTAAATCTACACATTTATTAGCTCAGCAACTTCACCATTTACAGCGCAGATATTAACACCTTAAAGCAACACAGATTGGATTCGTAAGGGGGTACGGCAAGCCGTACCCCCTTACTGTTTTCTATGCCTGTAACAGGGGATAGAGTGCCGCGGTTAATTCCCGGCTACGGCTGTCGCCCCCACTCTCATGCCACAGCTGAGCCAGAGAGGTAAAGGCCGTATCCATCAGATCCTTCTGAAAAAGATTCATCACAACCACACCTGGCTCTTCAAACATATTCCAGCAAAGAGCAGCGCGACACGCTTCTGCACAGGTAGAGGTGATAGAACGACACAGGAGCGGGCGAACCGGATAAATAGAACAACTTCCATGCTCGTCAAGGAAGACACAGGGCTGGTTAGTAGCTATGCGCTCATCATCGTCGAGTCCATTTATAACCACCAACAACCGACGCATTTTGATACACAACTGCTCCAGATCTCCATCAGTACGGGTGCGGCGCAGATAAACGTGTATATTGTGTGCTTCCGGCAACAAGGTAGCAACGTTAACCCGACAGCATGTGCCACATCCAGCATCACACGCAATCATATCGATGTCAGAAGCGCTCAGACCCGCCCGGAGTTCACTCTCCACCTGATGAAGAAACTCATCCAGGATCAATTGTTCAGGGGTAGCGGTTACAACAAGATCGCGGTATTGCGCTATTAGACTTTGACCCCAGGTATTAAAATCAAACTCCGGAGTAGTACTGGTCAGGGTCTGCATGGTATTATCCCCTTTGATTAAGGCAACCGGGATTGAAATGTACAAAGATCTGGAGTGTGGCCAAAACAAAACAATGCCACCACAACAATAAAACTTCGTTCTCGTTAATGTATTATATGCTTTGACTTCAAAGTCAATATTCCTAATGAACTAACATCATTCACTTTTTATACCACTGATGGCATTAGTGCATGCAATTTGACACCATACTTTGCTTTGCAGCGACACTGCCGGGAGAGCCAAATGCAAAAGACATTTACCAAAACCCTCATATCTGTTCTGGCCCTTGGGCTGATACTGAGCCTCAGTTCGTGCGGGTACAATAAAATCCAGCGCAATGAAGAGGCCGTAATCAAGGCCTGGGCCGATGTAGAGGCTACCTATCAGCGCCGCACGGATCTGATACCGAATCTGGTTAATACCGTGAAAGCCTATGCCGCTCACGAGCAGGAAACCCTGGAAAATGTCACGCGCGCGCGTGCCAGTGTAGGTCAGACCAATATCAGCGCCGAAGATCTCGACGATCCGGCAGCGATGCAGCGCTTTGCCAAAGCACAGCAACAGATGTCCGGCGCCCTCTCTCGTCTCCTTCTGGTGGCGGAGCGCTATCCGGATCTGAAGGCGAGCCAGAACTTTCGCGACCTGCAGCATCAGCTCGAGGGAACAGAGAACCGTATCAATGTTGCGCGCCAGCGTTTCAATGCCGCAGTACAGGAGTTCAACTCCTCAATCCGGACTTTTCCCAACAACCTCACCAACAAGTTTCTATTGAACCTCGAACGTAAGGAGCCTTTCAGCGCCACCGCAGGTGCCGAAACGGCCCCAGAGGTGCAATTTTGATTTCAACTGTAGTCCTTCATAGAACAACTGTATTTGCCGTGCTTGCGTCACTAACTGTGTGTCTGTTTGGAGTAATCAGCTCCTCAACAGCTATAGCAGCAACACAGCTCCCGGCTAAGCTCAGTGCCCATGTCACAGATCAGGCCGAGATGCTGAGTGCTGCCACCGAACAAAAACTCACCACCTTTCTACGTGAGTTTGAGCAGAGCGACTCAACCCAGATAGCGGTAGTAACAATCCCCTCTCTGCAGGGGCGCGCTCTCAGCGAATACAGCATAGAACTTGCGTCCAACACGGCGTTGGGGCAAGGTGAGCGCGATAACGGCGCCTTGCTTCTGGTTGCCAGGGATGAGCGCAAGATGAGAATTGAAGTGGGCAAAGGCTTAGAGGGACGCCTTACTGATTTACTTGCCGGTCGTATTATAGACCTCGAAATCACACCACGTTTCAAGCAGGGTAAATTTGAAGAAGGTATCGTAGCCGGGGTGGCCGCCATGGCTGCAAGTGTACGTGGCGAATACACCGGTAAAGGTTCATCCACAGGCAAGGAGGAACGCAATCCCTTCGGATGGCTGATCATGCTCCTGTTCCTTGCTCCGGGATTACTCCCCTTTGGGTCCAGACGCCGGCGTTCAGGATTCATCTTCTTCCCGGGTGGATTCGGTGGAAGTCGTGGCGGCGGCGGTGGTTTCAGCGGCGGTGGCGGCGGTTTTGGCGGCGGCGGCGCTTCCGGCGGTTGGTAAGGAAACACCTCTCACACATTTATCCACAGGAGATATCATGATAGCACGAGCAGCGCATAATTTTTTCACCCCTGCTGAGCAGGAGCAGATCCGCACTGCTGTTGCACGCGTAGAGAAACAGAGCCACGGTGAAATTGTTCCGGTAATTATCGACCGGGCCTCCAGTTACAGCTTTACCACGGCACGCAGTGCGTTCCTGCTTACCATGGCCCTTACCGCGCTCACCCTGTGGATAATGCCGGCAACGCAACAATTGCACCTGTTCTGGCAACTTCCCGTCGGCTGTACTCTCTGTTTTGCCATCTTCTATTTTATGCTCGAACAACTACCCGGATTAAAAAGGATGCTGCTGAGCAAGGACGAGGTGGACAGTGCCATGGAGGCGAAGGCGTTTGAGAAATTCACCCGGCATGGCATCTACAAAACCCGGGAACGCAGCGGCGTTTTAATCCTGATCTCTCTGCTTGAACATCGGGTAGAGGTATTGGTAGACGAAGGGATAAACGCCAGGGTTGATGCGGAGGAGTGGAGTCAGGTGGTTGACGAGATTGTGACCGGCCTGAAGCAGGGCGACGCGTGCGCTGGTGTGTGCAAAGCCATCGCCCACTGCGAAGAGTTGCTCGTGGAGCACTTCCCTCACACAGAAGCAAGCGCTGCAGCGGACACCAACGAACTTCCCAACCTTGTAGTTCCCCGCCCATCCCCCTAACCGAGGTCAGCAGGGCGGAGCGGATCGCGCGCATAGTCCATATGACGTGACTTGCCCCTCCATTCAGGCAGAAGGAGGGAATACATACGCGAACTACGGTTGTGGAGTTCAAGCAGCTGGCGCGCCTGCGCCAGGGAATCTGGAACAGAGCGGTAGTGGCGTTTGAGGAGTGCATTGAGACGCGAGAAATTTCCCGCCAGCGGGATCTTAAGCGACGCACGACACTGGCGCAAAAAAACTTCACCTCTCGCACTCGCGCCCAACAGCGAAATAAACGGCACCCCCTGATTCAGATGCACCTCCATCTCCACAGGGGTCACACCCAATGCCACATAGCATAGGAGACGCTGCACCCGAGTGCGGGTGAGATGTCTTGCTTTCACCCCATCTACAAGTTCAGCATAGCTTGATGCATGCAGCGCCGCCTGTAACATGCGGGCGCGCAACCCGGGTTGAAACTGATATATCTGCGCATCTTGGGCAGCATCAGCGCCCCGGCCCAGACAACCTGCCGCAACCAGCATAAACCAGCGCTCTATATCACTGACCATGCCATCATGTTGCGCCTGACGCAGGATGCGCTCAGTTATTTCAGGCACATACGGGGAGATATCCTCCTGCCGCATCAGCATACGACGAACGGCAGTGGCACTCGCTATATCGGCACTCTGGGGTTCGGATGCATGAAAACTGCTGCCGATACGTGCAATGGTGAGTGGCTCCAGATCTATATGCGATGCAGCGGAAAGAGCACGCAGGTATGCAAGCCCGAGAATATTATTGGGGGCATGAAGATCAAGCGGATGTGCAGCATCCTCGCTCTGAGCATCACCAGCGCGTAACAGACTTTCCTGGCGCGCAGCAGGGTAGCTCTCTCCCTGCCGGAAATGGTGTGCGCCGGCATCCATTCCCTCCACGGATGTAATGGCTTCCGCCATGCGCTGCAGTTCCTCGAGATTGCCACTTTCACTCCCGAAGCAGAAACAATCCAGATGGGGTGCAAAAGCGTGCAGCACCTCAAGTGCGCCGGCAGCAAAATGAGGCGCACTGTTACATGCCCACGGGAATGGAAGTTCAACCACCACATCCACTCCGGAACTCAGCGCTATGCGCGCACGTTGCCATTTATCCACCAGAGCCGGTTCGCCGCGCTGAAGGAAATGTCCCCCCATCACAGCAACCACCACTTCAGCGCCGCTGCATGCACGCGCCTGCTCTATATGGTACGCATGCCCGTTATGGAACGGGTTATATTCGGTGATCAGACCTACAGCGCGCATTTGCAGCTACACAATAAGCGGCAGACGCCGCACGATTCGGGTTTGGATAGGTGTGGATTCTGTCTGGTATGCAAGCGGTTCAACGCCGTGGCGCAGCACCTCGCGCAGGGCGTGGGCGTAGTCTGGATCAATATCCGCAGCCGGGGCAAACAACTGGGCTTCAGCACGCTGAACCAGGAACAGAATAACTCCTCGCTCTCCACGCGCACATGCCTGCTGTAATGCATGGAGATGGCGTTGCCCCCGCTTTGTGACCGCATCGGGAAAACACGCGCACGCAGAGGTCCCCATATAGGTGACATTCTTCACTTCCATCCATACACGACGCTCATCTTTCGGCTCCGGTTCGAGAAGAAAATCGATGCGACTTTCTCCCAGACGCTGCTCCGGAGTGATGCGGTATCCTTCAAACCCTGCAATCGCTCCTTGAGCAAGAGCTTCCTCCACCACCCGGTTAGTACGCTGAGTGTTTATATCAACCCAATTCCCGTTTACTTGTATCAGTTCCAGGGTGTGGGGATATTTACGCCGTGGATTGTCACTACAGGAAAACAGCACCCGCGCGCCGGGCTCTGCACACTGTTTCATGCTCCCGGTGTTAGGGGTGTGGGCGGTTATGCGAGACCCATCGGGCAGGAGTATATCTGCAAGAAAGCGCTTGTAGCGGCGCTCAAGCACTCCCTCTTCCATGTGCGGCAATTTCATTCGGCAACTCCCTGCGGAGCATCGTTCTCGCGTAACAGCAAATACTCTAGTTTGGCGCGCTTGCGGTTCAACGCATGCTCAACCTCCTCGGGGCCGAACATCCAGCGCAGTTGCCCCAGCATCAGAATAACATCGGCCATTTCATCTATCACTACACTCGCATCAGCCTTATCTCTGCGATAGTGGAGTAATGCTGTGGTAAGCTCTGAACACTCCTCAATAACCTGATCAAACTGAGCTTGCTCCCCCCACTTCTTCAGGGTGCGGCGATATAGCTCAACGTTGTCGTCCTGATACATAATCCTGCTCCGCAAACTCCACTGCCCTGGTAACATATGGCAGAGGGAAGTTAAATCTCATGGGGTAAGAATAAAAAAACAGGTCCCATAACCCGACCTGTTTTAGCTACTTACCTGGCGCACATATTAAACCTCAAGCTTCACGCCATCATAATTCCGTTCCGCGTGGTCTCCTTGACCTTATACATCATATTGTCCGCAAGTCGAATAAGGTCCACCTTACTATCCACATCTTCAGGAATAGACGCGATACCAAAGCTGGCAGTAACCTTGATGGGAGTGCCATCCTCGCCAATAAGAACATGATTGCAGATGCGCTTCCGTAGATTGACCACCAGTTCATAGGCCCCCATTTTATCGGTCTGCGGCAGGATGATGACAAATTCATCTCCACCGTAGCGCGCCCCACAATCAACCGCGCGCAGGCGCTTTTTAATAAGTTGGCCGATCTGAGCTATCACCTGGCTACCGATAAGGTGACCATGGCGGTCATTGACCAGTTTAAAGTGATCGAGATCGATAAAAACCAGAGCAACAGAGGTGTCAAAACGCTGCGCCCGGTTGATTTCGATATCGAGAATTTCGTCAAAGTAGCGTGCATTAAACAGGCCGGTCAAGTCATCGGTAATAACCAACTCACGTACTCTACTGAAGTTGCGTGCATTGGAAATACCGATGGCGACATAGTCGGAGATAGTGGCAAGAAGGAGAAGATCATTTTCATCGAACACCGGATCTTCCGGACCATTCACCAATTGCATCACCCCGAGCAACACTCCCTGGAACTCCACCGGAACACATACAACCGAGCCCGCTTCAAAACCTGTCTGCGCTTCTACGCAGTCGCCGTAACGTGGATCTTCCGCAGCGTTTTCGATGAGTGCGGGGCGGCGATGTTGCGCAACCCAACCTACAATTCCCTGGCCCATTGCCAGACGCTGCCCCTTCAGCTGCGCTGCAACCTCGGAAACAACAACATCAAACACAAGTTCATTAGTATTTTCATCGTACAAAAGCAGCGACCATGCGCGCGATTTGAACAGCAGGTTGGCCTTTTCGATGATGATATTGGTGAGTTCTTCGATGTCGAGGGTTGAGGTGAGGGTCTTGCCGATCTGAACCAGGGTTTCGAGTTCCTCGTTGCGCCGGTGCAGCATTTCCAACAACTTCTTATCATCCTGATTGTAAACCATCCATTCCTCCAGGGGAAGTTTGTCGGCGCGCTCGAAAATGTGTACACTACTGAGTGAACTTAAATATATATGAGTATATTAGCTTAATATTAACCCAGTTGCAGTTTATTTTCTACGTTAACTTCCTTCCTCAGCTCTGCACTGGTACAGCAATGCTAAGTTTTGATAATCTGGGGGGATAAGCACGCTGGGATTTCGTGCGCATAAACCGGGCGACTCAGCAGATACCCCTGCGCCTCTTCACATCCGACTCGTCGCAGAAAATCGAGCTGTGCATGGGTTTCCACCCCTTCAGCGATCACTCCAAGCTTAAGATTCTTGGCCAAATCTACAATCGAATGGGCAATCTGGGCGGAACCATCCTCCTGCTCTATAGTTTCGACAAAGCAGCGGTCAATTTTAAGCTTGGTAATATTAAAATTGCGCAGATAGCTCAGGGAAGAATACCCAGTTCCAAAGTCATCCACCGCGAGTTTAATCCCCATACTACGCAATGCGTGCATGGTGTCGATCGCACTTGAGACATCATCCATGATAGTACCTTCAGTAATTTCCAGTTCAAGCAGGCGCGGATCCATTCCGGTCCGTGCGAGAATTTCCTGAACCTGAACAAGCATATCGGAATGACGGAACTGTCGCGGTGATACATTGACCGCAACCGTAAACGGCCCTATCCCGGCAGATTGCCATGCCATATTCTGCCAGCAAGCCTCCTCCAGCACCCAGGCACCAATCTTGAGAATGATATCACTTTGCTCGGCAATAGGAATAAACTCCCCCGGAGATATAAACCCACGCTCAGGATGGTACCACCGCATCAGAGCTTCAACTCCGATTAACTCTCCGGAGTGCAGATTGTACTGCGGCTGATACTGTACCGCGAGTTGACGCTGAACCAGCGCCACTTGAAGATCGGTCTCAAGTACCAGATACTCATGAATATTGCGATCCTGTTCTGCAGTGAAAAAGTGAACACCGTTGCCTCCTCGACGCTTGGTCTTGTTCATGGCAACATCGGCACAGCGCATAAGACCTTGCCCATCGGTTGCATCGCCTGGATACAGGCTTATCCCGGCACTTCCACTCAGATAAAGTTTGTAGCCCGCAACGGTGAAACTTTTGCGTAACTCCCAGAGTATATTCTGGGTTATCACCTGTGCATGTTCTGCATCGAGCAAACTCTCGAGCAGAATAAAAAAGTCATCTCCACTCAAACGCGCAATCGTATCGCGCACTCCAACACAATTGCTTAAACGCTCCGCAACCTGCTGCAAGACCATATCTCCCACATCGTGCCCAAGGGAATCGTTTACCTTTTTAAAGTTATCCAGATCCAGGCAGATAATTCCGAGCTCAGCCCCGGAGTTAGCTGCGATATCTATAGCGGCATTAAGGCGCTGGGAGAACAGAGAACGGCTGGGGAGATTAGTAAGGCTATCGTAGTGCAGAAGCTGATGTACCCGTTCCTCCTGCTCATCGAGTCGGTTCTCCATCAGGGCTTTTTTTGTGATATCACGCGCGCGCTCAATAACACCTTCAACCTTACCCTCTGGGGTCAGGAGGGGAGCATACACAAACTCATAAACCTCACTGCGATGGGTAGCGGAGGTGATTTCGCGCGAAAAACACAGGGTTTCCCCTGTATTCATGACAATGTTGAGATAATCCGGGAGTTGGGCGGCAGAACAACTCCAATCAAGAAAAGGGAGCAACACCCCTGCGCGGCTGACAACTTTACACTGCGTGCGCAACAGACGTTGAGCCGCATCGTTGAGAAGCAGTATTTGATCCTTACCATTGGTAACGAGCAGCGGTTCAGCAATGCTGTCAACCAGGGTAAGCATCTGTGCCAGGTTGAGAGCTTGCGGACGGCTCGAGGATCCATCCACCGCGGAAGAGAGTTCATCATTACTATCCATTATCATCCCACAATATAGTATACAGGCTCTTTGGAATACCTGTAAGCATCAGCAAGAACACGCAACACTCCTAACAAGCGATGTGAAATCCGCATTCATATATATCAGCAAACATAACTCAAAACCAGAGTATAGCAAGCTTGTTACATAGACAGCTCCCTTCTTGGAAGCCCGGCCATCGAATGCCACATGCGAGCCTGGCCATATTAATCGAGAGCAACTCCACCCTTTAACAAATGTTTTCTGTGCCATTCATTATAGAAGCAATGTCCTCCCGTTTCAATATATCTGTTGACATAATTACGTTCGATTGGTAAACCCTCGTCAACCAATAAATAATTCAGGTTTACAAAGGAGAGGGCCTTGAAAAGATTGATTAAATATGGGCACGCAACCAATTGCCGGTGGCTGTTGGCAGTCTGCGTATTTACGGGAATTATCCACGCTTCTGAAGTACGTGCGGTTACCCCTGAGACGGAAACGGATCTCGGCACGTTTATGGTGACAGCAACACGTAGCGTTGCCCCGATTGAAAAGATCGGACGCTCCACCGAAGTAATAACCCGCAAACAGATTGAGGCTTCACCCGCTACCGATCTGTATGAAGTTCTGGAATACGTCAGTGGTGTGGATATTCAGCGACGCAATGGTGCTACACAGGCAGATGTCAGCATTCGGGGCGGGGGATTCGAACAGACACTGATTCTGCTCGATGGTATCAGCATGAGCAACCCTCAGACTGGGCACCACAACATGAATATACCGCTCCAGCTCCGGGATATTGAACGGATTGAAGTGGTCAAAGGGCCAGGAGCCCATATATACGGGGCCAATGCCATGGCCGGGGTGATAAACATCATAACCCGCAAGCCTGAATCACCCGGAATGCAATTACACATGGAAGCGGGGGAGCATGACTATTACAACGCCGGTGGAAGTGGAACTTTTGCCACCCGTTCCTGGAAGCACCGCCTCAGTGCGGCACAGCGCTATTCTTCCGGATTTGACCCTGACGAACCTACCGGGTTTAATATCAAAAGCATTAATACCCACAGCAAAGGTAATATTGGCTCTGCAGATCTTGAAATCGGCGGCGGATATATTGATAAGGACTTTGGCGCGAGCCGATTCTATTTCGACTCTCCCAATCAGAAGGAGAACACTGAAACCCTCACTGGTTACGCCAGCATGGATGAATATGCAGGTAACTGGCACTTCAATCCTCATCTGAGCTATCAGCGCCACGAAGATGCCTACTCCTATGCCGCAGGCGGGCAATGGTATACTAATGAGTCCACCACCGACAAACTCATAACCCAGTTCAGTGCCGACACCCAAACCTCTTATGGCACATCTACCATGGGGATAGGGGCAGAATGGGAGGAGATCGAAAGCAGCAGTCTGGGCGATCACGATCGCAGTCAGCGCAATCTGTTTTTCAATCAACGTATCCCGTTGGGTGAGCGTGTGGAGGTAGGAGCAGGACTTTCTGCGGTATATTACTCTGAATGGGGATGGGAATACTGGCCCGGCTTGGATATCAACCTGGCACTGAGCAGTAAGTGGTCCTGGTTTGCCTCATTCGGAGAATCCTTTCGCATACCCACCTATACGGAGATGTACTACAACACGCCGATGAATGTGGGAAATGCGGCGCTGGAACCAGAGGAAGCGCAGACGTGGGAGACCGGGATACGCGGTTCGTGGCAGGGGATAAGTACCAGCTTTGCCCTGTTCCAGCGTGAGAGTGACAATCTTATCGAGTGGGTGCGAAGCTCTGTGGAGGAGCCCTGGCATGTTGCCAATATCGCTGACACCACTACCACAGGCGTGGAAACCGAGGTGGGGCTTCAAAACCCGTTCGGCAATACAAGCGCTGTAAAGCAGATAAACTTCGCCTACACCTACCTGGATACAGATATGCGCAGTGACAATCTGGAGACGAAATACGCTCTCAACCACCTGCGCCATCAACTTCAAGTGCGAACAGAACTCAACTGGACCGCAGCCGTGCAGCAGCAGGTAACCTACAGATATGAAAAACGTCTACAGGGAGATTCAAGCAGCATTGTAGACACGCGTTTGAAATGGAAGCTGAATCCCGCCCTTACCTTCCATGTTACAATTACCAACATATTTGATTCAGAATACATTGAAGCCGGTTTTGCTCCGGCACCGGGACGCTGGGTAAAAGGTGGTATTTCTTGGCGCATTTGAGCGGCATATAGAGAAAAATCAGAAGGGCCGCACTTCAGCGAGGTGCGGCCCTTGATCGTTCATTTAAGAAGCCTTCACAGTGAACTGATGATCTATTTGTTCTGTAGCACCTTAATAACTGCGGAAAAATCCTCTTCGCCGTAACCCTGGTCCATCGCTTCCTGATACACATCGATTACCGCGTCCATGCCAGGCAGTCTGGTGCGTGTTATCCCTGCTGCCTCCTTCACATCGCGCAACCCTTCATACACATATTTCAGCGCCAGATTGCGTCTGAAGTTTCCACGCGCTACAGAGCGCCCCTTTTTGTGCAACAGCGGTGAGGCGACCCCGCCGGCATCAAGCACTTCCATAATCTGATCATTGCTGAAGCCAAGCCGCTCTCCCAGAACCAGACTTTCGGCAAGGGCTTCCATCAGATGCGACTGCATAAGAGTTACGACGAACTTCATCCGCGTGGCATCGCCGATCTCGCCCACGTGCATAATATCAAGACCGATATAGGAAAGGACTTCCCGGCACCGGCTCACCACTGATTTATCGCCCCCGACCAGAATGGTCAACAAGCCATGAGCGGCATGCTCCCGCGTACCCCATACCGGGGCATCGAGAAAGTGTATTCCGCGTTTTTTAGCTATCTTGGCCACATCCTGGGTCATCTCCAGGCAGTGGGTTCCCATGTCACACAGAATGGTGCCGGGTTCAATCCCGGACAAAAAACCACTACCACTGGAAAGAGCCTGTTTCAACTCATCCTCATGCGGCAGAACGGTAATAACCATGTCCTTACCCCGGGCTGCCTCGAGCGGATTATTAGCCCCTCGTGCACCCAGCGCAACCAGTTCCTCTACCGCTTCCGTCTTATTGTCGTGCACGGTCAAGTCATAGTCGCCTTTAAGCAGATTCTGCGCCATTGACTTACCTACAGTTCCAAGACCGATAAACCCGATTTTCTTGATCATAGCATTCCTCCTCGTCTACGCCTGTGCCTTGCTGCAGGCGTCCAGCGTTTGTAACCCTCTTTAACCAAATACCGTAACCACATATGTTATTTAGTACAATGATTCGAATTAAGCGATTTTGCAGGGATTTTTCTAGTTGTAAATATAGATTATTAAACTACCACACGCGTTATGGCAACAGTCAATGTGCTTCAGACCAGCTTTTCCCCCACCCGAGGCTTACATCCAAAGTCACCTTGAGCTCCATAGCATTCTCCATCGCGTGGCGTACCAACATCTCTACCTCTTTCTGTTCCGGCTCGGGCACATCAAACACAAGTTCGTCGTGTACCTGCATGAGCATCCTGGTCTTCAACTCCCGCTGCCTGAGCTCTGAAGATATATTCACCATTGCAACCTTGATGACATCTGCAGCAGAGCCCTGCACGGCATAGTTAACCGCATTGCGCTCTGCATTGCTGCGCACCTGGTGGTTGCGACTGTTGATATCGGGTATTGCACAGTGGCGCCCCATCAGGGTCTTCACATGCAGGTTTTTACGTGCACTCTCTTTCTGCTGTTCAAAAAAATCCAGCACCTGCGGATAGCGTGCAAAGTAGCTTTCGATATACTTTTTTGCTTCAGCGGTCGATATCCCCAGTTCGCGGCTCAGGCTGTATGCACCCATCCCGTACAAGAGACCGAAATTTATGGTTTTTGCGTAGCGTCGCATGTCATCAGTTACCATCTCGCCAAAGACATTGAAAATCTGTTGTGCCGTGCGTAGATGGATATCCTCATGTGCATTAAATGCCTGAATCATCCCCGCATCATCGGCCATATGTGCCATAAGGCGCAGTTCGATCTGCGAATAATCCGCTGCCAGGAGAAGATTGCCCTCATCCGGAACAAAAGCTTCACGGATCCGTGGTCCGTAGTTACCCCTGATGGGGATATTCTGCAGATTTGGGTTGCTCGAAGAGAGCCGCCCGGTTGCGGTGACAGTCTGGTTAAACGAGGTGTGAATCTTGCCTGTCTCAGGATGAATAAGACGCGGTAGCGCATCGGTATAGGTCCCCTTTAGTTTCGACAGGGAGCGATACTCAAGGATCTGCGCTACAATTTCGTGATCCTGTGCCAGCGGGGTCAAAACATCCACCGCCGTAGACCAGCCGGTCTTGGTCTTTTTTCCGCGGGGCAAACCAAGCTTACCGAAGAGCACTTCGCCAAGTTGCTGCGGGGAGTTAAGGTTGAACTCCGTATCGGCTTTGGCGTAAACAGCCTGCTTCAGTCTCTCCATTTGCGCCCCAAAGTCAGCACTCAGAGCGTTCAGGTGATCTCTGTCGACCCGCACGCCATCCCACTCCATATCGGTCAAAACTCCCAACAGGGGCAATTCCACCTCTTGCAGAAGCGTACTCACCTCGGGGGCGAATTTAGGCTTGAAGTATTCATAGAGGCGCAGAGTGTAGTCAGAATCCTCTACGGCGTAACCGCTAGCTTGAGACAGGGGAACCTCAGCAAACGATTTCTGTTTTTTACCCCTGCCCACTATCTCGCTGTACGCAATCATGTGGTGACGCAGATGTTCCTGCGCCATGGAATCAAGCCCATGGGAGCGCGATGCTGGAAAAAGCAGGTACGACTGCAGCATGGTATCCGCCACAATGCCACGCAGTTCTATCCCGGCACGGCGCAATACCAACGCATCATATTTGATATTCTGCCCAACCTTGGCAATTTCTACATCCTCAAGGAGCGGGCGCAATGTATTGAGAATCGTGTCACGTTCCAACTGATCTGTCGCACCCTCGGTATCGCGATGCCCGACAGGAACATACCAGCCCTGAGCCGCCTTTATACTGAATGACAAACCCACCAGATCAGCACGCATTGCTTCAAGGGAGGTTGTTTCGGTATCGATACTGAAATACTCCGCTCCCTTGAGCGCCTCGACCAGGTGTTTGAGATCTTCTGGCATGGTTACGCAGATGTAATCACACTCCTGCTCCACTTCGGGCTCTTTTTCGGCAAACTCTTCATACAGCTGCTTGAATTCAAGTTCCTGAAAAATACGTGCCAGTTTATGGCGATCCGGTTCCGGAATACTGAATTCCATCTGCGCCAGATTAAGATCAAGATCGTTTTTGAGGCTTACCAGCTCGCGTGAAAGACGCGCCTGTTCGGCAAACTCCCTGAGCTTCTCACGCCGTTTCGTCCCAGTCACCTCATCGATGTGTTCCAGAAGGTTTTCCAGAGTGCCGAAACGCTCAATCAGATCGCGTGCGGTCTTTTCTCCGATACCGGGGACGCCGGGAACATTGTCCGAGCTGTCGCCAGCCAGAGACTGAACCTCGACCACCTTATCGGGCCCGCCACCAAAGCGCTCAACCACCGCATCCAGATCAAACACCTTGTCTTTCATGGTGTCGAGCATCGTGACCTTATCTCCTATGAGCTGCATCAGATCCTTATCCCCGCTGACGATGGTTACGGGGATATTTTTATTGCGATAGTGGCGAACCACGGTGGCAATAATATCATCCGCCTCATAGCCATCGGTCTCAAGGGTAGCGAACCTGAACCCCTGTACAACCTCTTTAATAAGGGGGATCTGTTCCACCAGATCATCGGGCATTTTTGCGCGGTTGGCCTTGTACTCAGAATAGAGTTCATGGCGGAAAGTCGGCCCTTTGGCATCAAAAACCACGATAAACTCATCAGGGCTGTAATCACGTACCACCTTCAACAGCATTTTAGTAAAGCCATATACCGCATTGCATGCCTGCCCGCGAGAATTGGACAGATGGCGAATGGCGTAGTAGGCGCGGTAAATATATGACGAGGCATCGACAATGTACAACTGCGTAGAATCCTGGGACACAGGTGAATCCTTTCAGGCGGTTGGATAAGGGATATTTTTTACAGCAGACCGAATTTCTTCATGCGGTAGCGAAACGCATCTATCCCCAGGCTTAACTTACGCGCCGCCTGGGACTGGTTATGTCCGCACAACTCAAGCGCCTGTTCAATCAGCTGCTTTTCCACCATTTCGATATCCACACCATCCGGGGGTAAAACATAATCATATCTACCCGTCTCCTCATTACTGGAACCTCCCCTTGCACCAGATGGGATTGTATTCAGATTGAGACTCTCGGCATCTTCAAGGATCACCTCACGTTCGATGATATTGCGCAGCTCTCTGATGTTGCCGGGCCAGTCATACGCCTGCAGGTAGCGCTCCGCTTGCGGGGTAAAGCCCTGCACCTGTTTACCGAACTCCTGATTGAAACGCTCTACAAAAAACCGAGCCAGGGGGAGGATGTCATCGCGGCGTTCACGCAGGG
Organism: Desulfuromonadaceae bacterium; assembly: GCA_046482505.1. Taxonomy (GTDB): domain Bacteria; phylum Desulfobacterota; class Desulfuromonadia; order Desulfuromonadales; family Desulfuromonadaceae; genus JAIVHC01. The sequence continues at coordinate 20,675 of JAWOFA010000096.1, forward strand.
GGGGCAGGTGGATGGGGATAACCTGGATGCGATAGTACAGATCCTTACGGAATGAACCATCTTCGATCCCCTGGAGCAACTCCTGGTTGGTGGCGGCAACAATGCGCACATCCACCTTTACATCTTTGCTCCCTCCCACGCGCCGAAATGTGCGTTCCTCGAGTACGCGGAGCAACTTGGCCTGCATACCCATCTGCATGTCGCCAATCTCATCGAGAAATACCGTGCCTCCGTGAGCCATTTCAAACAACCCTTTCTTCTGGGTTTTGGCATCGGTGAACGCGCCCTTCTCGTGTCCCATCAACTCACTTTCGAGCAGGGATTCTGGCACTGCAGCACAGTTTATCGCCATAAAGGGTTTATCTGCGCGGCTGCTCCCTTCGTGCAGAGCGCGGGCTATCAATTCCTTACCCGTACCGCTTTCCCCCTGTACCAGAACTGTGCCGGCGTCACTGCGTGCAATTTTATGCACTACTTCCATGAGATCACACATATGCTTACTTTCAGCAATAATCTGTCCCATGCCGAAGGTGCGCTTGTTCTCACGACGCAGGTGTTCAACTTCCTGCTTCAAGGCGCGGTTTTCCAGCGCCTTCTGGATAACTACAAAGAGCTCATCCATATTGAAAGGCTTATGGATATAATCAAAGGCACCGAGCTGCATAGCCTTAACGGCGGTCTCCAGCACCCCGAGGGCTGTTATCATAACCACCGCTACCGAGGGATCACTCTTTTTGATCTCTTCAAGGGTGCGGAGCCCGTCAATCCCGGGCATACTTATATCCAGCAGAACCAGATCAGGGGTCTCTTTGGCAATTACCTCCAAAGCCTGCTCCCCGGACTCTGCGGTCTGAACCAGAAATCCATGCTTTACCAGATTTTTTTCCAGCGACCAGCGAATTAGTTGCTCATCGTCAACTACGAGTATTTGTTGATTCTGTTTCATTCCTGCCCTTCGGTATTCTCTTCTATATCGGTTAATTCAAGCGCTCCCGCTACCGGGAACAGCAGGGTAAAGATGGTACCCGCGGAACTGCTGCGCATACTTATGCGACCATTATTCTGTTTCACCAGTTGTTTGCATATGGGCAATCCAAGTCCGGTCCCCCGGTTTTTGGTAGTAAAAAATGGGCTGAAAATCTTTTCCTGCACATCTGATGGTATCCCTGAACCGTTATCCGCAATAGATATCTGCACATATTCACGTTCCCCTTCTGTAACCTGCGCAGTAGAAAGACATACTCTACCTCCTGCAGGTGTTCCCTGTAAGGCGTTTATCACTATATTCAATAACACCTGCTGTAATTGCTTACAGTCCGCCCATATCAGGGGGATATCCTGCCCGAGTTCCCGGCATTGTTCAATCTTTTTGGCCTCTGGATGCTGGGCTACAAAAAACAGGGTTTCATTGATAAGATCGTTAACATTCAGATAGTCAAACTGCGGTGTGCCCGGGCGCCCGAATTTGAGGAGATCGGTGGCGGTTTTATTTAAACGCTCAATCTGAGCCATAATATCTTCAACCACCTGACGACGTTCATCATCCTGGGGGAAGTCCTCTGCGATAAGAGGTAGAGCGCCTTTGATTCCGGCGAGCGGATTCTTGATTTCGTGTGCCATCCCCGTAGCCATCTCGCCAATAGCAGCCAATCTGTCCGCCTGCTCCATCTGCTGAAAGTGATACTGCTCCAACTCCTGCTGGGTCTCTTCAAGTTTATCCAGCATGGAATTGAAGCTGTGCATTAAGTAGGCTACCTCATCATTATACCTTGGCTCCATGCGCACATTCTTCTCCCCTGCCTCCACCTGCGCCATCCGCCCGGTAAGAACCTGGATAGGTTTGCGCACATAGCGTACAAGAATGCATGCCACACCAGCGGATAACAACAGGGTAATAAAGATCATTGAAAGACTGAAACAGCGCGATGATCTGCTCAGCAATTCATTGGTCCCGGCTATGGAATAATTAAGATTCAACACCCCTAGCACCTCACGCTCAGCGCTGTGACATTCATGACAGGCCGGCTTATTTTCAATAGGCTGGAGGATACTCAACACATCTTCCCCACTATGTTCAAGCATTACTGAATCATCCCCTCTGCGATAAGCATCCAGTTCGCGGTTCAGCATGGGTTGATTCATCTCTGCGGCAAAAGATGAGTTGGCAATATCTCCGGTATCGGGGTTGAAAATACGCACCACACGCAGGTTGGGACCATTGGCGATCAACTCCAGGGTACGCTGCAGGGTGTGAGAATCTCCCTTGCACTTAGAATTGAAAATAGAGTTTTCCACCGTTGCCATGAGGATTTCAGCCCCCTCCCGGGTCAACTTCAGCATATTACTGCGATCGCGCTGATAGTGAAACAGGGTAAACACTCCAATCCCGATAGTTAGAAGAACTACATTCATCACTATAATGCGGACTATGAGGCTGTTTTTGAGCATATTGAACCTGCGCCTTTAAGTTATTGTGTCAGAAGTAAACACCTCAACGCCCTGCATCAAGGTAAGCCTTCACCTTACCCTCAAGAGGTTCGGTTCTCGCATCAGGCTCGGAGGAAGAACCCGGAAGCCTGGATATTGATGGTGTATTTTCATCTGCAGCTATTTTATGTGCGTCAACTTCGGCAATGTTTTCCATATCTTCAACAACGCTTGATGAAGAATCAAGCTGGGCTATTTTGGCGTCAAACTCCCCGTCCTTGAGATTTTTGAGCATGGCGCGATGCTGTTCTTTCATCATTTGTTCCACTCGCAGGGGCAGATCCATTTGCGTGCAAATATCACTATAATCAGAGATATCCCGCGCAATGACAGTTCCTGCCCGATACAACAGCGTGGTAATATGAGCCCGGGGTACGCCACTGTCTTCAGTCTGTACGTGATAGGTCTGCCCCTTGTAACTGAAGTTGTGATTGAATCCACCCACCATAGCGCTATATCCTCGCGTTATCCGATGCAGTACCCGCCATCAGTTTCTTCACCTTCTCCACCGCCTCCATGGCATCAGCGGCATAGATATCCGCTCCGATCTGATCAGCGTAATCCTGGGTTACTACCGCCCCGCCCACCAGGGTAAAAACCTTGACCCCGGCGTCACGCAGGGCATCAATGGTGACCTGCATCTGCTGCAGAGTAGTGGTCATCAGGGCCGAAAGTCCTACCGCATCCACGTTCCGCTCCAGAGCCTGCTCCACAATACGCCCTGCAGAGACATTTTTCCCCAGATCAACAACCTCAAAGCCGTAGTTCTCCAGCAGGGTACACACAATATTCTTGCCGATATCATGGATATCCCCCTCTACTGTGGCCATGAGGATTTTGCCGTTATTCTTCATGTCACTGGCGCCCATCTCCTGCTTCAGGCGTGTGAATGCCGTCTGCATTGTTTCAGCACTCAGAAGAACTTGAGGGAGGAATATCTTATTCGCTCCAAAACGTCTCCCGACCTCTTCGAGACCGGGGAGCAGTCCATGATTACTGATGGACATGAGTTCTTGCCCCTCGGCAAGAGCCTGCTCCACCAGGGCAACTATCTCGTCTTTTTCTCCCTGGATAATACCCCGGCTCAAACGTTGGAGGATATTTTCTTCTACAGGCTGTGCTCCGGGAGATGACGTGGAACCTGACTCCTGGGAATCGGCATAAGCCTGAACGTAGACCTCAGCGCGCTTATCGTGACCCAGCAGCACCATGGCGCTGCGATAGGCGTCCTGCATCCGTTCATCTGCAGGATTAATAATTGCAGCACTTAACCCTTCCTGCAGAGCCATGGCAAAAAACGTGGCCGAAATTAACGGCCGCCGCGGAAGTCCGAAAGAGATATTGCTTACTCCAAGTACCGTTGCCACATTGTCCGTATGGGTGAGGGTTCGGATCGCCGCCAGGGTCTCCCCAGCCTGATCCTGCTCTGCGGATACGGTGAGCGCGAGACAATCCACCACCACATCACAGGGTTCGATCCCGTATTCCTGTGCGCGTGCGATGATGCGGCGCGCAATCGCTACACGCCCCTCTGCAGTCTTGGGGATGCCGCTTTCATCCAGGCACAGAGCTATCACAGCGGCACCGTATTTGCGCGCCAGCGGGAGTATTGCATCCATGCTCTTGTCTTCGCCGTTGACGGAATTAATAAGCACCTTGCCGTCTACCGCTTTAAGGGCCTTTTCGAGCGCCACAGGATCGGATGAATCAAGCACCAGAGGCAGATGGGACACAGAACTGATTGCGAAGACCGCGCGTTCCAGCGCTGCTGCCTCATCGACACCGGCGGCGCCACAGTTGACATCTAGCAGATGAGCTCCAGCGGCCGTCTGTGCCTGGGCTTCACGACGGATATACGCAGTTTTGCCCTCGCGTAATTCGGCACTGTAGCCCTTTTTCCCTGTGGGGTTGATACGCTCGCCAATGATAGCGCAACGGGAAGCAGGGGCAAACGCACTCACACTGGTGCGGCTTGAGAGATACCCGTGCGAGCGTTGCGGCGGCTGCCAGTCCTGTTCCATCCCATCCAGCGCTACACGCATCGCCCGAATATGTTCAGGTGTGGTGCCGCAACACCCGCCGATTATGCGCACCCCAAGCTCAATCAGACATTCATGGTACAGGGTCATCTCCCCGGGGGTGGCAGGGAAAACTGTTTCACCGTCCTGGAGTATAGGCAAACCGGCATTAGCCTGGGCAATGAGGGGGCGGCTGGTACAGGCTCGCATCTGGCGCAGCATTTCGTACATCCCCTCGATCCCAAGACCGCAATTGCTTCCAATCACATCCACCTGGAGGGCATCAAGGGTAACCGCTGCTGCTTCAGGAGACGTCCCCAGCACGGTGCGCCCTTCATCGTCAAAAGTCATCATTGCGATAACAGGAAGATCGGAACACTCACGGCACGCCATCACCGCTGCTTTTAGTTCGCGAATATCGAGAAAGGTCTCACAGCTGATGGCATCTGCCCCGGCAGTGACAAATGCACGCACCTGCTCGGAGAAAACCTCTACCATCTCGTCAAAGCCTGCGTCCCCCACGGGTTCGATGAAACGGCCACTGGGGCCCATGCAGCCTACTACAAACGCCCCTTCTCCGGCTCCGGTGCGGGCGAGTTCGATAGCGCGGGTGTTGATCTGGTGGACCTTATCCTCCAGGCCATAGTGGGCCAACTTAGTACGATTGGCTCCAAAGGTATTGGATACGATCACCCCGGCTCCGGCCTCGGCATATTCGCGGTGCACTGCCTCTACAACTTCGGGTGCATCCAGAATCATCTGCTCCGGGCAATCGCCCGCCTTAAGTCCGCGAGCCTGAAGCATGGTACCCATGGCCCCATCCAAAATAAGGACGTGCTCACGTAACGCACGCATAAATCTATTCATCTGTATATTTCTCCAATCGTAAAATGTTCCTCTTCAAATATAATGGGCGGGGTAAATATTACTGGGGCAGGGTCATATCTGCGCTGCCTGCCTCGGTTCTAATCCAGTCGCGATTGAGCTGTAGTGCCCGGCTAAGATCAACATGCCCCTTGAGAGTTTCAACCGCCTTCCCCTCTATCTTAAATATAAAACGTTCAAATTCCGGCATATATGCAGCGATGGAATTGGTCAGAGCGTGGACACTCAACAGTTCAGAGCTGCTGCCCCCGGGGTGGTAATCCACCAGCTCACGGTTGAAATCTAGCTCTAAAGTCTCTGGATCGATCTTTCGCACCCCGAGCAGACGGGTCTGTGCGGGGATAACCACAGCCAGATCTGAAGATTCAGGGCCGCGCGCGAGCTGGGCTACAATCTGACTCAAGGCGGTAAAATCGTCACCTGCCTTGGGCATCGTTTGTTTTTCCTCCAGCAGACCACTCGCATCAGGGGTACTGAAATACAGGGAGATCTCCTCCTTCACCACCGGGGAGCGGGAAGACTCCTGCTGTTTTGGAAGCGGGCGAACATCTACAACCATACGCCCTACAATAATCCCCGCGGCAATCAAGCCAATTAAAAACACACCCGCCTGTACCAGACGCTTTCGCGTACGGGGTGATAGACTCATACCAACCTCCTCAGATCATATTCAATGGCGGGCAGGGTTATGCGCTCTACCTGCTCCAGTTCCTGGCCTAAAAAGGCACTCCCCACGCGAATGAAGCGGGTGGGGACATCGGTCACGTAAAATCTGCACTCACCTTTGCGCTCCTGCGTACGCAGGGTGCTGTTCTGGCGTAACAGATACTGCACCGTCAGTGCGGTCTGAGTAGCGGAATCCACCATCTCAACTCCATCGGGCAACACTTGACGCAGGGTCTCCTTTAACAACGGATAGTGGGTACATCCGAGCACCAGGGTATCAATATGACTATCCAGCAGGGGCTGCAGATATTCGCGTGCTGCAAGGCGTGCAATTTCATGCCCGGCCCAACCCTCTTCTGCAAGAGGAACAAATAACGGGCACACAGCACTGAATACTCCCACACCATTACACAAGGCACTGATTTCGTGCTGATACGCTCCGCTGTTGACCGTGCCTTCAGTGCCGATCACCCCGATCCTGCCGGAACGTGAAATCCGCACGGCTTCCTCCGCCCCTGGAACAATCACTCCAACGACGGGGATATTGAAGCGATGCGCCAGAATCTGTAACGCCACCGAAGAAGCAGTGTTGCATGCCACCACCATCATCTTGACCTTGTGCGCGCACAAAAATTCCGCCGCCTGTAACGCATACTGGAGAACCGTCTCCGGACTTTTTGTTCCATAGGGAACCCGGGCGGTATCTCCGAGATATATCAAATCCTCCTCAGGCAGGTAATGCCGGATCGCTTTAAGAACCGTCAATCCTCCCACACCTGAATCAAACACACCTACTGCTCTCTGGGGCACTAAGAACCTCTTGAATAAAGGGGGCAAGTATAACAGTATTTTTTTTCGCGTGCAGGCTTTAACCCAAAAGGGCCATAATCGGAACTGGATGTTAAAAAAAATCCGCACGCAAGTCAAAGATTTCAATAACTTTCGGACTTGTGTTTTGTCTGCTGCGTGCTACTCTAATTTTATTTAGAATGACAACTGAATCCAGGTTTGAACTTTAACCAGTGCAAAGCCCCAGAAACCCTACTGAATGGAGCCTCATAATGGAAGCAATTATAGAATGGCTGAAACCGCTGAAGACATCAATGATTATCCGCTATATAGCTGACCTGAACCTGCTTCAGAACCCGTGGTTTATTGGCGGCGCCCTGATATTTGTGCTGGCATGCCTATGGCTCAAGTGGCACCTGCTCCTTTCCTGCACACTTTCTTTGACCGGCTTTATCGCCCTGGTGTATCTTGTGCATGATACCGGAACTGATCTGGAGCGCTCCTCTGACAGTCTGTTCATATTCCTGGGCGGCGGCGCAGTTCTGGTGTTTATATTTATTTACATGGTATTTATGCGTGGCGATTGATCAATCGCCCGTTTCTTTTAACCGCATTTCGGCACCAGCATTTCTGAAAGGGTAAGACGTGACCAAACGAGATATTATCACCATTGGCATTGGCATTGCCGTAGTAACCTTTTTGTGGCTCGCACCGGAAGAAACCACGCCACACATGCCCACAGACGACACCCACGCCAAATATCAGCAGATTTTCAAACAAGAGGGGAAAAAAGCTGCAGAGAAATTCTGCAAAGACTGCCATGGCAAGTCCGGGCTGGAATTCCCTCCCGAACATCCTGACCCAAACCGCTGTCTGTTCTGTCACAAGCCGGATGTCTAGGTCCCATCCATACAGCGGATAATCCACGTTTGCGAGAGGCGCTCTATGCCCCACAAGGCATCCGCACAGGAAATGAACTTGACATTGTCAGTAGAGGAGAGTAAATAAGACCAAAAAGGTAACAATTCAAAACGCAAATACTTTCTCTTTCCCAGTCGTACGGGGGCAGCACATGTTTATGCGAAATGTGTACACATTTTACCGTGATGGATTCCGCTCCATGGTGGTGGGTAAAACCCTGTGGAAGATCATCTTTATCAAGCTATTTATCATGTTTGCGGTACTTAAGATGTTCTTCTTCCCGAACTTTCTCGCCACCAACTTCTCCTCTGATGCTGAACGTGCCGATCATGTCCTCGGCAATCTTACCGATAGCAGGCCTCCTCCACAATCTGACCTGAAATAATTTTATGCTTTTCAATATCTGATGCTTTCGCAAAAAATCATAAGATGGCTAAGCAAAAATTTCGACCTACAAGGCCTGGTGGTTTTTCAGGGGCGAAGGTATACATCTGGTATGTCGAGGTCCTGAAAAACCCAGTAACGCCGTAGGGCGGACTTTTTGCGACGCCATCAATGTCTTATTCCTCAAACAATCGGGAGGCAACACGTGATTGAAAATATGGACCTCAGCATGGTCAACTGGGCACGCGCCACTTTCGCCCTTACCGCCATGTATCACTGGATTTTCGTACCCCTCACCCTGGGGCTCTCGTTCTTATGTGCATTTTTTGAATCCATTTACGTAAAAACCGGCAACCCGCAATGGAAAAACCTCACCAAATTCTGGATGACCTTGTTCGGTATAAACTTCGCCATAGGAGTCGCCACCGGGATTATCCTTGAATTCGAGTTCGGCACCAACTGGTCCAACTATTCCTGGATGGTGGGTGATATATTCGGTGCCCCCCTCGCAATCGAGGGTATTTTTGCGTTTTTTCTCGAAGCAACCTTTTTTGCGGTGATGTTTTTCGGCTGGGAACGTGTCTCCACGCGCATGCACCTGTTTTCCACCTGGATGGTAGCGGTGGGATCCAACCTCTCCGCCCTGTGGATTCTGGTAGCTAACGGCTGGATGCAGCATCCGGTAGGGATGAACTTCAACCCCGACACCGCACGCTTTGAGATGGAAAGCCTGTGGGAAGTTATCTCCTCCCCGGTTGCCATCGGTCACTTTGTCCATGCGACCAGCTCCGGCTTTCTCCTGGCATCGCTGTTCGTAGTTGGGATCTCAAGTTGGTATCTGCTGCGTGGTAAGCACAAGCAATTTGCCCTGCGATCTATCACTGTAGCCTGCGTTTTCGGTCTCTTAAGTTCTGCCTTTGTAGCATTCAGTGGAGATGAGCACGCGGTGGTTACCGCAAAAACCCAGCCCATGAAACTCGCCGCCATGGAAGGGATGTACGAAGGTGCGTCTGGTGCTGGCCTGGTGGCCATGGGTATGCCCAACCCCCTCAAGCAACCCGGAGACGATCAGGACGCTTTTGTGTTCAAGATCGAGATTCCCAAAATACTCAGCCTCCTTGCAACACGCGATATTAACGGATTTGTCCCGGGCATTGATGACCTTCTCTACGGCAACGCCGAGCAGGGAATTATGGGTGTGGATACAAAGGTAGAGCGCGGGCGCCAGGCTGTTGAAGCGCTGGCGGCATATAAGGATGCGCGCAAGGGCAATAATGACACTCAAGCCGCCGCTGCGCTGAAGGACTTCAATCAACACCGAGATTACCTCGGCTATGGCCATCTGCTTTCAGTAGAACACGCGGTACCGCCCGTGGCACTTACCTTCTACGCCTTCAGGGTAATGGTTGGGCTTGGAACCTTTTTCATCCTGCTCTTTGCCGTATATCTCTACCTTCTCAAGCGTGGAACCCTGGAGCGCAACTATCCGGTGCAGATTCTCGGGGTTCTGGGTCTGTTCCTGGGCTATGTGGCTCAGCAGGCCGGGTGGATTGTAACCGAAGTGGGGAGACAGCCCTGGGCTATTCAAGACATGCTGCCGGTAACGGTAGCGCGCTCCAACCTTGATGCAGGTACCGTAATGACGACATTTTTCCTGTTCCTGGTGTTGTTCACCGTCCTGCTTATCGCTGAGCTTAAAATCATGGCGCGCCAGATATCCATTGGCCCGGAAGGAGAGTAATCATGTTTGGAAGTCTTGAATGGTCAACACTACAACAACTCTGGTGGCTTATTGTATCCGTAGTTGGAGCCTTATTCATATTTCTCACCTTCGTTCAGGGAGGTCAAACCCTTCTGCTTACCGTCCCCGAGAGTGAAGACGAGAAAAGCCTTATGGTTAACTCCCTGGGGCGCAAGTGGGAACTCACCTTCACTACCCTGGTTCTGTTTGGCGGCGCATTCTACGCCTCGTTTCCGCTGTTTTACGCCTCCAGCTTCGGCGGCGCCTACTGGGTGTGGATCGCCATCCTGTTTACCTTTATCATTCAGGCAGTCAGCTATGAATTCCGCACCAAACCCGGTAACTTTCTAGGGCAGAAAACCTTTGAGCGTTTTATGTTCATTAACGGGTCAGTGGGGATCCTCCTCATCGGAACAGCGGTGGGAACCTTCTTCACTGGTTCCGCGTTCACTCTCAACGACTACAACCTGGTGCAGTGGGGCCATCCCCTGCGGGGTCTGGAAGCGGCATTCAGCCTCTTCAACCTGAGTATGGGGCTGTTTCTGGTATTCCTCGCGCGCACCCTCGGAGCCTTATATCTGAGTAACAACCTCGATGAGCCCGGGTTGGTACAGCGCCTGAAGAACTCAAGCGGACGCAACTTCGCATGTGCCCTGCCGTTTCTGCTGTATGTGCTGATTCGCCTGGTCACCATGGATGGATATGCGCTGAACCCCGCAGACGGAAGCATTTTTATCGAACCCAACAAGTACCTGCATAACCTGATCGAGATGCCTCTGAACCTGATTATGCTTCTAAGCGGTCTGGTGCTGGTCATTGTCGGGGTAATGCTCAACTACTTTACCGAATCGGTGCGTGGTATCTGGCCTGCCGGGCTGGGTACAGTACTGACGGTTCTGGCGATATTCTTCCTCGCGGGATACAACAATACTGCATTCTACCCATCGCACCTCGACCTGGACAGCAGCCTCACCATCTACAACGCTTCCAGCAGCCACTACACCCTTACGATGATGAGCTACGTGGCTCTCATGATACCCTTTGTACTGGGCTACATCACCTGGGTATGGCGTCAGATGGATAGTAAAAAACTATCTCTAATTGAAATAGTATCAGACAAGAAAAGCTACTAGGAGGTAACCATGTTATTACTCACGCTCTGGGTCGGAATCATTGTGGCATCGTATTTTGGTTCATTCAAGCTGTTGCAGCACTTCGACCTGCTCTAAAGCAACCCTTAAATAGCACCAGGCACTGATACACTCTAAAGCCCTCTGAACATGCCATAAGTTACGGGGGCTTTGTTTTCCTCTTGACAAACCCAACATAGATAGTTATATATCCTAAGTAGTAATGATTACTGTACAGATATCGTAAATAATATGTATGCCTGTGCCTTACCGTCTTTGTTTCCTTCACACGGCAAAACGAGGAACCACACCTTGAAATTGGGTGAAAGGACGTTATTCTTAAGGGTATGCAGGATGGACGCGCAGAAGAGATCGGCGCAATGCCCGTCTGTTTTCTGTCTGTTATTTTATTTTATTCAAAGGAGTAGAAACATGAAGCGTATGATTGCAGTAGCTGTCGCCTCGATGCTGACACTGACAGTCTCCACCCTGGCTTTTGCCTCAGACACTGAACTGCGTGAAATGAGTAAGAGCATGTTCAAGCCTATCCCTGAAAGCGCTCCAGAACTTGAAGGCAACAAAGCCACTCCAGAGAAACTCAAACTCGGCCACATGCTCTATTTTGAGCCCCGCCTCTCCTCTTCTCAGCTTATCAGCTGCCAGACCTGCCATAATGTGGGTCTTGCCGGCGGAGATCTACAGGAGACCTCAACCGGGCACGGGTGGCAGAAAGGGCCGCGTAACGCCCCCACGACCTACAATGCAGTATTTAATACCGCCCAGTTCTGGGATGGACGCGCCGAAGATCTCGCTGAACAGTCCAAAGGTCCTGTACAGGCTTCTGTAGAGATGAACAACACCCCCGAAGCAGTCATTAAAACGTTGAATTCAATCCCCGAGTATGTGGAACTGTTCAAAAAAGCTTTTCCGAATCAAAAGGACCCGGTTACCTTCGACAACATGGCCAAGGCTATTGAAATATTCGAAGCTACCCTCCTCACCCCGAATGACGGGCTCGATCGCTTCATGGCCGGTGATGACGATGCTCTGAGTGCTAAGCAGAAAGAAGGACTCGAGCTCTTTGTGAACCGTGGCTGCGTAAGCTGCCATGATGGGGTTAACCTTGGTGGTACCGGCTACTTCCCCTTCGGCGTAGTGGAAAAACCCGGTGCTGAACTGCTCCCCGAGGGTGACAAAGGTCGCTTCAAGGTAACCAACACCGAGGAAGACGAGTACGTATTCCGCTCCCCGGCACTGCGTAATGTTGCCCTCACCTACCCTTACTTCCATACCGGGAAAGTATGGGACTTAAATGATGCGGTAGAGATAATGAGCAGCTCACAGCTGGGTATGGATCTAAACAATAAAGAAGCTGCCAAGATCACCAGCTTCCTCGAAGCCCTCACTGGTGAACAGCCAGTCGTTGAGCACCCGGTACTGCCGCCGAGCACCAGCAAAACGCCCAAGCCGGTACTGACCGTTGAAAGCGACAAAAAGCACTAGAACATACATAGGCAAAGGGAGGGTATTGGATCATGTATCCTACCCTGAATACACTCGAGATTCAGCAGGTGTGGCGCTCGGCGCCGCACCTGCTGTCACTTGCTCATTATGGAATTCACGTCAACATACACGCTGAACATGCTGGTTTGACAACCAGATAGGCCAGATTTTAAAACTTACGCTACAGTGCCTGCTGCCGAAAAAAGGCGGCATACACAAAGACTTATAACCCAAACAAATCAAGGAGTTTTACTATGGTAGAAAAACGCACAGGTGTAGTTACATTCAAGCAGAATCCCGTAACCCTCATCGGCCCCGATATCGTGGTCGGCAGCCAGGCACCAGACTTTAAAGCAGTAGACAACGCTTTGCAGCCGGTGACTCTCGACAGCGCAAAGGGTAAGGTTCAGCTAATTACCGTAGTACCCTCCATCGACACCGGGGTATGCGACACCATGACACGCAAATTCAACGAAGATGCTGCCGTACTACCCGACAATGTAGAGGTTTATACAATCAGCATGGATCTCCCCTTTGCACAGAAACGCTGGTGCGGCGCCGCAGGCATTGAGCGCGTAAAAATGCTCTCCGACTACCAGGATCGCAGCTTCGGAGAGAACTACGGCCTTCTCATCGATGAACTAAAACTTCTGGCCCGCGCCGTATACGTCATTGACACCGACGGCAAAGTTGCCTACCGCGAAATTGTTTCCGAAGTAACCGATGAGCCTGACTACTCTGCTGCTCTGAATGCAGTTAAAGCGCTGCTGTAAAACACTCAATTAATAACTGCCGAAACAAAAAAAGACCCTCTGACCGGGTCTTTTTTTGTTTTAATCCAAGGCAGGATAATCAAAGGACGCCACAATATTAAAAGCCACTCGAGCATTGTCAGCCCCGCCTGCTATATGCTATTAATTTACCGCAAAACAATAACTTGACCATTTCTCACCCAAGCTCAGGAAACGAGATTTGAACAGTTTTACTCCCCAGAAAATATACGCATTGCTGCTGTTATGCGCATCGGTTCTGCTTATATGTTATGCAGGATGCCAACATATTGTTAAGCGCCCCTTGAGATTGGCAATGCATCCGTGGGTTGGCTATCAAACCCTTTGTGTCAGCGCCGATAACGGGGAGCTCAATCCTGACATGGTAGAAATTATCCGCACAGATTCTATTTCCGATTCTGCTCAATTACTCCTTAAAGATGGAGTCGATGCAGCAGCACTTACTCTCGACGAAGTCCTCGCGCTGCGTGAAAAGGGGGTGCCATTAAGTGTCGTACTGGTATTCAACACCTCCGCAGGTGCCGACCTCCTCATCTCCCGCCCCGACATTACCAGTTTGTCAGACTTAAAAAATGCCACCATAGGCATGGAGGATTCTGTTCTTGGGTACCTTATGCTGACAAAAATCCTCCAACATGGAGAACTTAAACGCAAAGAGGTCAGGTTGCGCTTTGAGATTGTCAAGCAACACGAATCTCTGTGGGATAATCCTGAAATTGACGCTCTGATAACCTACATGCCCCTCGCTGAAAATATGCGAAACAGCAATATTCTTTTTGATACCAGTATGACTCCCGAAGCGATTATTGATGTTCTTGCCGTAAGAACTGATCGGATGGAGCAATTTTCCACCGCATTAAAACACGTAACAGAAAAGCACTTTGAGGTTGTAGATAATTTATATCCCCATGCGCCGGAAACCTTACGCGGGGTGGCCACCTGTTTGAAAGCAGGCACTGAAGAGACGAAAAGATCTCTAAGCAACATAAAAATGCCTGGTGTAACTTACAACTACGAGTTACTGAAAAATGATGAGGAATTGCAGCTAGTAGAAAGCGCTAAGGATATTTTAGAGATAATGCATCCACGCATGCTTATAAAACCCGCGCAGCTCGACAACCTGACAAGCATCGAATACCTACCTCATTGTTCTGAATAAACTCAGCCACGAGATTATTTTTCTCATTTCATTGTCTCACTGAAGCAAAACTATACTGCCCCCATCCCAATTCCAACGCCATGCCCCCTTTTAAACCCAAGTCAAACAATGGCAAATATCCGTTGTCAATAAACATAACTATCTGATATATATTTCCAGGAAGGTCATATTTTCAACCTGTAGGGGTAAGTTGATGAATAAAGCATGTGTAATTTTTATATGCCTCGCTTCGCTTCTGGTCTCAGATGCAGCTTTCAGCGCCCACAATCCTCTGCGCTTTGCTCCCCAGCCCCTGATATCGCAGCAACACATGATAAAAAAGTTCTCCGCCCTTTGTACGGCTCTGTCCACAGTTTGCGGGCAGGAAGTTGAACTTGTGTACAAAAAAGACTATGTAGACATCATAAAAGGTATTTCTGAAAACAGCATTGATTTTGCCCTTCTGGGCCCACTGCCGTTTGTGCTCGCAGCCGAAGCTGATCCCCGTCTCTTACCTCTGGTTCGAATCCTTGAAAAATACGGGCGCCCCGATTATACATGTGCCCTGGTAAGCTTCGGCACCCAAAACCCTCTGGCTAAAAACAATGCAGTCGAATTAGCTCTTACTCAACCATATTCCACCTGCGGCTATCTAATGACTGAATCCCTCTTACACCGATATGGCAGGAGCCTTGTGCATCTTTCATACGAGTATGTTGGAAACCATGAAGAAGCGGCCCTGGCCGTAGTAACCGGGGATGCAGATGTAGCCGGGGTAAAAACAAGTGTTGCGCACCAGTACAGCAACCTGGGTCTGAATATTTTATCCGAAAGCGAATTTGTCCCCGGCTTTGTTTTGGTAGGCAATTCTGAAACTGTCGGCGCGGAAAAGCTTGAACAGATAAGCAGTAAATTACTTAAAATCAAGCCCAGCCCACTCCCTGACGATCTCAATCATGGAATGATCCCTTTTGACAATCAGGACTACAATATAATCCGCTATATGCTCAAGCAATACCCCGTACCGGATATATCCCTATGAATCCTAATCTGAGAATCACTGCCATCTATCTGTTACTCGTCGCGGGTGTGGCATTTCTGGTGTTCAGGCACTACCAGGACTTAAAAAAGGCCCATCTCGATCTGAGCAAAGCATCGCAGGAAGCCGCGATCCAGAGCGCCAACAATACATACAAACTTCTCGCTGACACCATCTTTACTGAAATAATTGATAAAGACAGGGTTCTGTCTCTGTTACAAGATGTAAAGCACAGCCGCGGGACAGAGCAGAACATTAAACGCGGACTCCTGTACCGTGAGCTTATTCCGGTTTACACACGCCTGCGTGAGAAACATCTGCGTCAATTGCACTTTCATTTCCCTGATGGACGCTCACTCTTAAGAATGCATGCGCCGGATAAATCCGGCGATTCCCTGGTGGGCATCCGAACTTCCGTTGAAATTGCCAATACCGAACTGCGTGAGGTGCATAGCTATGAAAGTGGCAGAGTTTTTCACGGCTTCCGCCATGTGTATCCCATAATCTACAATGGCGAACATTTGGGCTCCGTTGAGATAAGCACATCTTTCTTCCATCTTCTTGAAGAACTTCAGGATCTGGGGACAGCAAACAGAACGTCTCTACAATTCATTCTATACAAACCGGAATTCTGGCATAAGATTTTTCCGGATCTTCATCCCTTTTACCAGAAATCACAGCTTCATCCAGATTATCTCAGCGAAAGAGCTGATTTAATATCCCGACAGTGTCTTGACAACATCGGCTCTCTGCCTCTGGTGGAAAAAATAAAAGACAAACTTCTCCAGCAAAGCGACCTTCACAAGAAACTGGATAAGAAACAAAGTTGCAGTTTCAGCGTCAACTATAACTACACCACATATTCAGTGGTATTTCACTCCACTAAAAATACCATTGGTGAGCACGCAGCCTACATCGTAGGGATAACTCCTGAACCTCTCATTGCGGAGCTGCGCACAAATGCGCTGCTACGTTTTTCAATCTTTGCTTTTCTGCTTACCGCATTTTACATCCTGTGGCTGCGATTTTCAGCCCTACAGGTCAAACAGAACCAACATGCTGCGTTTCTCCAGAATATCTCCGACAACATGGGGATTGGTCTCTACACCGCTGATAGAAAAGGATATGTAACCTATGCCAACAGTGCGGCATTAAAAATGCTTGAAACAAGCAAAGAGGAAATTTTCGGGCAGGATGCGCACAACCTGTTTCACGCTCATCCGGAAAACCCGGATCAATGTCTATGCGACAAAGTACTTGAGGAGAAAATAACCCTGCATTCGAATCGCGTAATATTTACTACCCGCAACGCAAGACACTTTCCTGTTGAAATCGTATGCTCTCCCCTTTTCAGCCACAACAGGCTTAAGGGTACAACCACCGTTTTTCAGGATATAACCGAACGCCTGCAACAGGAAGAAGAGCTGAAAAAGGCCCAGGAAGAACTTAGAAAAATGGCACTGCAGGACAGTCTTACCGGGATCCCCAACCGACGTGGCTTCGATCAGCGTGCGGAGAAAATATGGCGCAATGGCCTGCGCCGCAAACACCCCTTAAGTCTGCTGATAATTGATATCGACCATTTCAAGCTCTACAATGATCACTACGGTCACCAACAGGGAGACCGCTGCCTTGAGCGGGTGGCCAAAACCCTCGAGCTGGCGTGTAAGCGACCGGAGGATCTGGTAGCACGATATGGTGGGGAGGAATTTCTCGCCCTGCTGCCCGACACGGATCTGTACAGCAGCGAACATGTAGCGCAGAGGATGCTGGCGATGGTTACAGCTCTTAAATTACGCCATTGTGTATCTCCTACACATGAATATATCAGCGTAAGCATTGGATGCTGTTGCCTAACCCCTGACACTGGACACACCCTTGAGCAACTGATTATCTGCGCGGATAAAAATCTGTATCGCGCCAAAGAGAGTGGCAGGAATAAAGTATGCTCTTCTGAATTACCCTGACCCACAAGGGAGTATCGCAACGAGGATTGACTATCTGACCCCAGCTGCGTTCATCAGACTACGCAGCTGTACACTGCGATATAATGACACGCAGTACCAGCCAACACGAATATATGCCAGACAAAATGGCTATATTTAAAACATGAATCCAGGGCGAAAAACACTACTCCGAGGGTATAAAAAAAGCCCCCGGATACAAGCCACCATACCGCCGCCATCGGTGCAAGGGCAATAAGCGGCTTGACTGCAAAAACGATAATCCATCCCATAAATAGATACAGTGTGGTAGAGAGTATGGGGTGCCGGGCACCAGGCACTGATTTAAGCACTATACCAACAGCGGCTATACCCCACGTTGTGCCAAAGAGAGTCCACCCCAGCCACCCTTTAAGCACTCCCAGTGCGAACGGAGTATAACTTCCGGCAATAAGGAGAAATATCGAGGTATGGTCTAAAATGTGAAACACGCGCTTGCCCCTACCATGGTGAAGAAAATGATAAATAGTAGACGAAAGATAGAGCAAAACGATTGTTACACAGAATACACTTACACCTACAACAAACCCTACATCACCGGTTCGGAGCGTTTGAATGATAAGAAAAGGTGTCGCAACTATAGCTATAATCACACCCAGGCCATGGCTTATGCCATTTGCCATCTCTTCGCCGCGTGACTGTGCCCGCTTTTGAATAACAGGAAGCATATTTACATCAATCCGGTGGATAGTGTTTGGTTAACAGATCAACTAATTAAGGTAGTTAAGATTTCCCATATGCGGGGTCACCTTCCCCTGGCCTGCCAGCTTCATTTCTATACTGAAATGCAACATCGAGTAAAACAAGACAGTGCCGCTTCAACGATATATACAGTGCTATATCCGCTAAATTAACGTAATCCTCTTTTCCATCATAGCATCCTTCACGTATAACAGAATAAAATTCACTTCAACCGATCTGCGGCTCTCGTTCCCATTGCCCTCAGTGGAACGATATCTTTTTGCACGTACAGCACAAACTAATTGAGAGGTATAATTGCCATGAAAAAAAACGTCACGGAAGCACTAAGTGTTTACCCCATCGGAAGGATGAAAACCGAGGTTCAAAAACCACCGAGACACTGGTCTGTATCTGAAGAAAAGGGGACACTGGTTATTGACCCTGATTATGCAGCCGGTCTTAAGGGGATAGAAACGGGGAACGAAATTGTAGTGCTGTTCTGTTTTGATCGCTCGGATCCCTTTACATCAGATCTATTGCTACAGCAGCCACCACACCTCGGCGGAGAAGAACGGGGGGTGTTTGCCACCTGTTCTCCAAAACGTCCAAATCCCGTGGGGATGTCGATACTCAGGGTGGTTGCTGTCGACAACAACCGCATTGAGGTCACAGGCATAGACATGCATGACGGCACCCCAATTCTGGACATAAAACCGAATATAAAAGCATCAGAATAACTTTTGCGTTACAACTCTTGCTTGACATATGGCGGAGATAGGAATAAAAAACTGACTGACCGCTCAACCGAATAAACGCCGGAGATATATACAGGACTTATTTTATATGCAAAATTCACTGCCCCGTCGCAAGCGGGACATCCTTCAGGCTGCGCAGCGGCTTTTTGCAGAAAAAGGTTATCACGCTACACCTACATCTGAGATTGCCTCTCTTGCAGGTGTGGCACAGGGAACCCTTTTCTACCACTTCAAGAGCAAGGAGGGGATTCTCCTCTCCCTGCTGCAGCAGACCACCGGAGCTTATCTTGAGGATGCCCAGGAGATCCTCGAAGCGGCCCCAAGCGGACTGCAGGGTGTACTCAATCTGATTGAGCGCCATTTGGAATTCTGCACGGATCATCAGGAGGAACTGAAGATTCTGCTGCGCGATATCCCTGCAGATGTGCTGCAACAGAACAGCTCCATGCTCCAGACCGGCACCAGCGAATTGATGCAGCGTCTCCAATCCACTTATCATAAGGCGCTGGAACGCGGCATTCAAGATACATCTATCCGCCCTCTCGAACCCCAGAGTGCAGCATGGATCGTACACAGCTGTATATACGGCCTGATCAAACATATTATATTCGGCACCCCGGTACCGCCCAATCTACACCGGGAAACCATTGATTTTTTCCGCCACAGCCTGGCAAATCCGGACAGCATAATCTGAGAAAATACCGCAGAGGCCTGACACCGCAATACCATAAAGTTTTTCACATCTATATTTGATATGCCAATAGATATCTTCTGCTATTGCAGGGGATACAAGGAGGGACATGCCACCATGAAATCACTTGCCTCATTTAAGTTTATCGGTACCACGATAGCCCTGCTGCTAATCTCAAGCGGCACAGCTATTGCCGCTCCCGGCGGGGACGGTGGTCCCAAGCCGGTAGTGGGCACCATGGAGGTGACCGAACGGGATGCAAACACCCCGGAGAAATATATAGGTCATGTGGAGGCAGTAGAATCCATCGACCTTAAGGCGCGGGTAAGCGGCTATCTGGAGCAGGTTAACTTCTCCGAAGGTTCGAGGGTTAAAAAAGGCCAGGTGCTGTATGTAATTGAGCAGGCACCGTATAAAGCACATCTGGCAGCAGCAAAAGCAAGCGTGGGAGCTGCCCAGGCAGATCTATTCAAGGCACGCACCAAGCTCGAACGTCTGCGCTCCGCTGGCGCTGGCAGCATCCCCCAGACTGACATGGACGATGCAACCGCTGCACATGAGCTTGCCCAGGCCCGTGTCCTTGAGGCGCAGGCACGGCAGCAGATTGCAGAAATAGATCTGGGCTACACCACGATCAAATCACCTTTGGATGGACGCATCGGCAAGAGTTTCTTCAAGCGCGGTGACCTCATCACCCCTTCTTCCGGTTCCATGGCGGAAGTGGTGAGCATTGATCCGGTACGCGTTCTGTTCTCGGTCAATGAGCGTCAGGGGGAAATTATCCGCC
The DNA here is from genome assembly GCA_046482505.1 of Desulfuromonadaceae bacterium. Classification (GTDB taxonomy): domain Bacteria; phylum Desulfobacterota; class Desulfuromonadia; order Desulfuromonadales; family Desulfuromonadaceae; genus JAIVHC01. Next base: position 41,084 of record JAWOFA010000096.1, read on the forward strand.
AGGCGGCACATGATACTGCACACAAAGAAAAGACCCCCGGATTAAAAATCCGCATCTATACCACAAGCGGCAGCGAGTATCCGCACACCGGGCGGGTGGAGTTCATGGACAACAAGATGGATTCCTCCACCGGCACTATCGCGATCTGGGCCCAATTTCCCAACCCGGAAGGACATCTGGTCCCCGGAGAGTATGTGGATGTTGCCCTCAGACCCGCAGAACCACGCATGGAGTTAACTATTCCGCAGGCGGCACTACAGCGTGACAGAGACGGAGCGTTTGTATTTGTAGTGGATAAAGACTCCAAAATCGAAAAACGCCAGATCAGCGTCGGAGAGACCATCGGCAGGCAGCTCTTTGTCACATCCGGTCTCGAACGCGGTGAGCAGGTGGTTTTCGAGGGGATTCAGAAAGTGACCCCGGAAACCGAGGTGGACGTTAAGCTCAAGGAAGATAAGGATAACTAGTATGTTCTCTAAGATATTTATTGAGCGTCCGCGCCTGGCGGTGGTTATTGCGATCGTTATCACCCTTGCGGGCACGATAGCTATGACATCTCTTCCGGTAGCTGAATACCCTTCGATAACCCCGCCGGTAATCCGCGTGAGCGCGGTATATCCGGGTGCAAGCGCTCAGGTGGTCAAGGACACCATTGCCGCTCCCATTGAGCAGGAGATGAACGGGGTTGAGGACATGCTTTATATGGACTCGACCAGCACCAACGATGGAAGCTACTCCCTCGAAGTCACTTTTGACGTGGATTCGGACCCCGACAT
>JAWOFA010000012.1:0-35852 GCA_046482505.1 Desulfuromonadaceae bacterium
GCAATGCGGAAATTTACGTCTTTAGCTTCCTCAACAGTACGAACCGGAGTCGTGGTGGCCCAGCCGTAGGGGCCGTAACCGGTAAGGTCGAGCACTCGAATCCCCTGGCGTAATCCTGCCTTACTGAAGGGTTCAAACAGCTCTGGGGTGTTTCTGAATTGCTCGAGCTTATCGAAGCTGTCAACCACAAAGGGTAGATTCACAATGCCGAGTTGCGGTGCGACGTTGGCCGCAGCCACTGAGGAGCACAGCATCCCCTGTACTGCTCCCATTTTCAGCTTCCGCAGGACATCTTTTTCCCCGCCCAGCTGCGATAAAGGGCGGAAGTCGATATATATTTTTCCATCAGTTTCCTCCCATACGCGGTCGCGTATGCGGTATCCCACCCCTACACCTTCAATAGCCGGATGCGATACATTGGAAAGGATGTAGGTGTATTCAGCCCCGGAAGGGTCGAAGGCCGGTGCCCAGGACTCGAGCGGCGAAGTTGCCTGTGCAGGAGTAATAGACGCAGAGATGATAAAGATGGTACCCAGAAGGGCGTGTGACAGATATTTGCCAAGTTGTGACATGGATGAAGCTCCTTCTTCCGCTTTTACAGGAAATACTTATATCGAGATGAGATGGATTTGTTCAAATATGAGATATAGCAGGTGAGAAGTAAACTATGGAAGGGAAAGCTTGATTTCACACACGAATTTTACTGCGGTGAAATTTAAGTTTCAGGCAAAGGTACCTTGCCGGCCTTATTAGCTGATTGCAAATAACGCCGGCAAGGGATGAATGGAAAAACAAACTCAACGCTGCGTTTTATTTTTCTGTATTGGCTACTGAGGTGCGTACCAGCTCAAGGTATTCCGGACCAATGCGTTTCCCCCATTTTTCCAATACCGGCGCCGCCTTCTTTTTCAGGATTTCCCTGTCTGCAGCACTGAGGTCAAAGAATTCCACTCCCTGGTTTTGCGCTGCTTCTATCTGAGCCTGTTGCTGAATATCCGTCCTGACTCTGGCCTTGGCGCTTTCTTCTTCTATTACAGTCAGAAGGATTCGACGCAGATCCTGCGGAAGGTTTTCCAGCCAGCGTCTGTTGATCATATGGATGTAGAGCCCCTGGGTATAGTTGACGCGGGTAAAATACTTGGCTACGTCAAATTTTTTGGTGATGCTGCACACCATGGGGGTGTGATCCAGGCCATCGATAACCCCGGTCTGAAGTGCCTGTGGAACATCGGGCCATGGCATTACGGTAAACTTCATATCCCACGCTTTGTAAATATCGGTATTTACCGGGGCCTGGGCGATCCTGAAATTGACATCATGTGCATCCTCCAGAGTACGCACCGGGGTAGTGGTGGCCCAGCCGTAGCTGCCGTAACCGGTGAAATCGACCACCTTTATGCCCTGGCGCATTGCGGCGTTACTGAAGGGTTCAAACAGCTCAGCGGTGTTGCGAAACTTTTCCAGCTTTTCTGAAGTATCGAGTACAAAGGGGAGGTTCACTATTCCGAGCTTGGGCGCTACATTGGCAGCGGCGACGGAGGAACACAGCATACCCTGCACTGCACCCATTTTAAGTTTGCGCACTACATCTTTTTCTCCACCCAGCTGAGCCAGGGGGCGAAAGTCCACATAAAGACGTCCATTGCTCAGCTCCCACACGCGATCGCGGATTTTATATCCTACCCCGATCCCGGCAATAGCGGGGTGATCGACATTGGAGAGGATATAGGTATGTTCTGCTCCGGATGGATCAAAGTCCGGCTTCCAATCCTCCAGGGTGGTTAAATCGCCAGCATGCAAGTAGCCGGTAAAGGTGAAAAACGTAATTAGACTGATAATCAATGGGGTGATTTTGCGGCATAACATAGCATTTTCTCCTTTTATGGCCACTTATTCGATGTAATATACAGAAAATCCAACATGTTGGGATGTCTTCAAATATAGGGTAAACTACCCAGTAGCGCCGATGCAGGTCAAGTTTTTAAAGCACTGCGTCTGTCCGGTCCTGCAGTATCATAGAGTGTTGTACAGGGATGCTTTTATCTATGTAGCTGTATTTAAAGGTTTTTATATGTGATACTCTTTCCGCTAGCCGAGTATATATATAATTATGTAGTATGGTATAAAAGTGTGGCTGTAGAATAAGAGCGGTCTTTCAAGTATTGTGGGTCATATATCAAGCCTCACCCTGTAGTGGCACAGAGAAAGCTTTTCCAATATCCATCGTCGGATCCGGTACGGTTTTTGTAGCAGAATCTATGTGTAGAGCAGGGAATTATGCTTACGTCTTGAAAGAGCCCCACGGATGGGCACAGCCAACTCACGGACAATTGTGCTGAATAGTTACCCTGATAGTTACTCTGGCAGTTCATGTTTGTGGTTACGCAACTGCCGGGGAAGTAACCTTTAACAGTATATAGGAGCGGATTAATGGCGCTGGATAAGCAGACCAAGGGGATTCTTCTTGAGGCCGGAACCAATGAGTTTGAAATTCTTGAATACTACCTGCACGGACAATCGTTCGGTATCAATGTGCACAAGCTCCGGGAAATCATACCCTACAACAGTTCTGAGCTTACCCGGGTTCCTGAATCGCATCCCTCAATTCTGGGAACCATGCTCCTGCGTGGGTCGTCCATCTCTTTAATAGACCTGGGTACCCATATCGGCAAACTTGAAACTGGAACTCAGGCCAACAACGATGAAACCGTACTGGCGGAAAACCGTCCGGTGGTGCTGGTGTGTGAATTCAACGACGATGTGGTCGCATTTCTGGTGGACGGAGTGGACCAGATCCATCGTCTCTCCTGGTCGGAAGTACGCCCCATGGATCAGTTCTTTGAAACCTATCATCCCCGCTTTACCGGCAGTGTAACCATCGGTGAGCGCGACATCCTCATAGCGGATATGGAACACATAACCAACGAGATTTTTGGAGATGGCGATCACTACGCTGTAGGGGAAGAGGATGATGACGCCATGTTACAGGATAAGGTTGATAGTCGCGCGGAGGCCAAGCTGTTTTTTGCCGAAGACTCCAACATTATCCGTCAGGGTATTCTCAAGGTGTTGCGCAAGGCGGGTTATATTCAGGTAGAGGGGTTCGGCAACGGCAAGCTATGTCTCGAAGCGCTGTTGCAGGCCAAGGAAAATGGCGATCTACCCATTCTGGTAGTGTCGGATATTGAGATGCCGGAACTGGATGGGCTCTCACTCTGCAAGCGTATAAAGGAAGATCCAATTATGAAAAACACTCGTGTAGTCATTTATTCAAGCCTTATCAATGACAACACGTCGCATAAGTGTGAAGAGGTTGGAGCCGATGCGCATACGAGTAAACCGGACGTTACCAAGGTGGTGCAACTCGTGGACCGTTTTTGTCTCAATACTGATACTGCACCACAGGGATAAAACAGCATATGCGCTTTCACTTTAGCCCGTCCGGTTGCACCGGGCGGGTTTTTTAATATGAAATGCTCTATATATGCAAACCTAGATGTGTTATAAACAAATATCGTAACTATTCAGCTGAAGAGTTGGCAATGCCCATTTCAAGGGACGCATAAACCCATCCGTGGGGCTCATTGTCGCCGTCCATGGCGACAAATGCCCTTTAAATGGGCACAGCCAACTCACTGACAATCATAATGAATAGTTGCCAAATATCAACATGTAATCGTTGCATTTACCCCTGCATGGATTTAACCCTGGAGAAAGATTTATTATGCGGAATCTCTTGCTTGAGCTGGGTTTAAAAAGACCCTGGTGGATTATCCTGGTTGTATTACTCGGAACCATAGGCTTTGCGCTGCAGTTTCCCAAGGTCAATTTTGATAATGACCCGGAAAACATGCTTGCCGAAGATGAACCGGTGCGCGTGTTTCACAATGACATCAAGCACAAATATGATCTGTATGATTTTGTCATCGTCGGCATTGTCAATGATGAGAATCCGCATGGGGTTTTTAATGTTTCAACCCTGACGCGTATTGATCGGCTCACGCAGCAATTGCTCTATTTGCAGCGTGGGGATAATGGGTTGCCATCCATTGATATACCCGGTAAGGATTCAGCACCCCGCCGCCTCGACCTGGCCCCAGATTCCCGCTGGGAGAGCCTCCTCAATATTGCATTCAGCCACGACCCCAATAATCTGTTCACCCCCGATGGAGACAGCGCCATTGTGGCGCAGGAAATCATCAGCCCGAGTGTGGTGGATAATATTAAGCAGGCGCAACTTGGCTCGCTGAAGCTCGAGTATCTGATGGAAAATCCGCCTGAAACCCAGGCGCAGGCGCTTCAGATTCGCGACGATGCCATGAATAACCCCCTGTATCGTGGCACCCTGGTTTCCGAGGATGAAAAGGCCATCTGCCTTTACATCCCCATTGAAAAGAAGCACTTCAGCCACAATGTGGCTAACCTGGTGCATCATCTCACGGCAGATTGGCCCGAAGAGGATCAGATATATATCACCGGACTTCCGGTAGCAGAAGACACCTTCGGGGTGGAGATGCTGGTACAGATGGCCACTTCTGCGCCTATGGCCGGGGTTGCGATTGCGGTACTGCTGTGGCTGTTTTTCCGCAGTATCTCACTTATAGTTGCTCCCATGCTGGTAGCAATTGTGAGCGTGGTGGTTACCATGGGGCTGTTGATCGGCCTCGGCTACGATGTTCATATTATGAGCAGTATGATAGCGATATTTCTGATGCCCATTGCGGTGGCGGATTCGGTGCATATCCTGAGTGAATTCTACGATGTGTATCCACGCTTTAAGGACAAAGCTCAAAGCATCCGACATGTACTGGCGCATCTGTTTAAGCCCATGCTCTATACATCCCTCACCACCATGGCTGGGTTTGCCTCGTTGGCGTTTACCCCCATCCCCCCGGTACAGGTGTTCGGTCTCCATGTGGCGTTCGGGGTAGGTCTTGCGTGGCTGTTGAGTATGCTCCTGATCCCGGCGTATATCATGCTGTTTTTGAATCCGGCTCGCATGAAGATGCCCGAACTCCACCATGCGGAAAATACTCCACTCGCAAAGGGCCTGCGTCGCCTGGGGATGGTGGGTTACAGTGCCAGTGGAAGAGTTCTGCTTGTGGTGTTAGCGGTTCTTCTCGTGGCTGCTTATGGTATCAGCCAAATACAGGTGAATGACAACCCGGTTAAATGGTTTGAACCCGAGCACCGGATCCGCGTGGCCGACCGGGTCCTGAATGAACACTTCGGGGGTACTTATACCGCATATCTGACCTTTACGCAGAAGCGTCCCGCAGGGAGATGTGATTGTACCGAAAAATCTGAAATCATTGAGAATCGAGTGCAAAAGCAGTTTGCCGACGACTTTCCGTCCGCCACCCGGTCGTTTATCACAACCCTGGAGCAAATAAGTGCAGAACAGCAGAGCGTACAGGGCTGCAACCTGGATAAATGCTTTTACCAGCTCATGCGCGAAGCAGAACGGCTGGACAAGCAGATCAGCTCCGGTTGGGGGATGCTTGCAGATGAGATCAATTACATGGAGGTGGACGGACTTGCCTTTGCGGAGCTTAAGGCGCAACTTGAAGGGTTGGGCGCTGAGGTAGCCGAGGAGCGCGCAATACTCCTTGAAGAACTGCAATCCTCTTCAGATCTCGAGGGGGCGGCGCTTATGGATACAGCACTCGATTTGTGCTATGCCCGCCTGGACAAATCCTTTGCCAACTTTGTTCTGGATCTTCAGGCAGAACTTACCGCACCACCTTTCAAGCAGCCCCGGGTGCTACGCTATGTTGAGGATCTTCAGCAACATTTGAACGACAATGCCCAGGTGGGCAAGGTGACATCAGTGGTGGACGCGCTGAAAAAAACCGCTTACGAGTTACGCTATGTCGCCCCTCCCTCTGATGCCTCTAATCCAGAGCTTGAGTCCTACCGCGAGCGCAATAACTCAAACTACGCCGTTCCCGACTCCGCCTCGGCCGCTGGCCAGATATATGTGCAGCTCGAAGGGATGAAAAAGAAAGACAGCCTCTTTCATATGGTCACGCGCGACTACGCCGAAGCGAATATGTGGGTGCAGCTCAAAAGTGGCGACAATAAAGATATGGAACAGGTTGTGGCCGCAGTTGAGAACTACATGCACGACAATCCCCCTCCATTGGAGTTGAAGGCAGAGTGGGCCGGACTTACCTATCTGAATGTAGTCTGGCAGGATAAAATGGTGCGCGGAATGCTTTCATCTCTCGGGGGGAGTTTTATCGTGGTACTGGTTATGATGACATTGCTATTCCGCTCTCCCCTGTGGGGCCTGCTTGCGATGGTGCCTCTCTCTGTTACCATTGCGAGCATCTACGGTATTATAGGCCTTGTGGGTAAAGATTACGATATGCCCGTGGCGGTGCTGTCGTCTCTCACCCTGGGGCTGAGCGTTGACTTTGCCATCCACTTTCTCCAGCGAGCGCGTGAGATGCAGCGTGAAATCGGTGACTGGCGCCAGACGTGTGCGGCGATGTTCAAAGAACCGGCGATGGCTATCACGCGCAATGCCATAACCGTGGCAGTGGGCTTTACGCCGTTGCTTTTCGCGCCTCTGGTCCCCTACCAGACGGTGGGCTTCTTTCTCGCTACTATCATGGTTGTTTCCTGGCTGGCGTCGCTCCTCGTACTCTCTGCGCTGCTGACCCGGACACAACGCTGGGCGTTCCGACCCAAGCTCGAGCGCCAAGGTTGGTAGTTGCTCAGAAAGCTTGTGGGTGCCACAAGCCCCGACCGATAACGGGTGCTGAATATTTCTCAAAGTAAAATGGAGGTATAAATATGCATATTATATCCAGACTATTGTTCTTTGCGGGGCTGATTCTTCTTGTCAGCACCGGGGCCAACGCGAAAACTGAACTCAGTGCCGATGAAGTTGTCGAGCGCGCCAACCAGATCTCCTACTATGCCGGGGATGATGGACGTGCGGATGTGCATATGAAGATTGAATCCGGTGACGGGGTGACGCGCGAGCGTAAATTCACCCTGTTGCGCAAGAATGAAGGGGATGGAAAGCAGAAATTCTATGCCTACTTCAAGGCTCCGGCTGATGTTAATCAGATGGCATATCTGGTGTGGAAAAATCCTGCCGGTGATGATGACCGCTGGTTGTGGCTTCCGGCCTTGAATCTGAAAAAACGCATTGCCCCCGGAGATAAGCGTACCAGTTTTGTGGGTTCGGATTTTCTCTACGAAGATGTCTCGGGCCGCAGCCCCGCACTGGATAAGCATGTCATCGTAGACCGCACCGATTCTGCTTATATAATTGAGAATGTTCCAAAAAATCCTGCTGCAGTGGAATTCTCCCGCTATGTTGTACACATTGACGCAGAGACCTTTCTCCCCACAAAGGCGGAATATTACGATCAAAGTGATAAACTCTACCGTCGCGTAAGTGCAGAAACGATTGAGACCATTCAAGGTTTTCCCACGGTGATGGTATCCAAAGCTGAGGATCTGAAGCGCAATAGCGTTACTACAAATACCTTTTCCGACGTTGAATATAATATTGGCCTCAACAGCCGCATTTTTACGGAACGCTTTTTGCGCCGCCCTCCGCGTGAGGTGATGAACTGATGCATCCGGGGAGAACCATCTTGATCTTGAATATAAGATGTATGCGGGCATGGGGTATGATCGGCATGATAACCTGTGCATTACTTCTTTCGCCCCATACAGCGTTCAGTTTTAATCTTAACGGATTTGTTGATCTGCGCTCCGGGATGCGCCTGCAGAGCGATCCTTATCAGCGCGACGCCATTCTCAATGAAGCGCGCGCCCAGATAGATGTAAGCCACTACGGACCGGTGGCGCTGTGGAAAATGCGCGCCGATGCAGTGTTGGATGAAGCTGCGGGAGAATATGAACAGGACTTCGAACGAGGCTACGGAATTCTGGATTTGCGTGAAGCCAATGTTCTGGTTACTCCCCTTGATTTCATGGATGTGAAGATTGGACGTCAGATCCTGACCTGGGGTACCGGGGATCTGCTTTTTATCAACGACATGTTTCCCAAAGACTGGCAGTCATTTTTCAGCGGGCGGGATGAGGAATATCTCAAAGCTCCCTCGGATGCGGTATTTGCGAGTATGTTTTTCTCGTGGGGGAGTGTCGATATGGCGTATATGCCCGCATTTGAGCATGATCGCTATATCAGCGGCGAGCGCATTTCCTACTACAACCCCATGCTCGGACGCCGCGCCGGTGACGATGACCCTCTGCAGGTAAAGCAGCGGCGCAGCTGGTTTGCGGATGACGAAATGAGTCTGCGCCTGTCGCGCAATATCGGCAGTTATGAAGTAGCCGCTTATGCTTATGTAGGATATTGGAAAAATCCCAAAGGCTACGACCCGACCAGTGCACACCAGACCTTTCCCCGTCTGCGCACCTATGGTGCAAGTGTGCGCGGCAATGCGGGGCCGGGGCTGTTTCATGCCGAGGTCGGTTACTATGATTCCTTTGACGATCGCGACGGTGATGATCCGCTGATTCCCAACAGCGAATACCGCCTGTTGTTGGGGTATGAGCAGGAGCTCAGGCGCAATCTTTCGGCTGCATTCCAGTATTATCTGGAGTATATGCAGGACTACAGCGCCTACGGGCGTGCCCTCCCTGCGACCCAGCCTGCTCGTGACCGTGATCGCCATGTGCTGACCCTGCGTCTCACTCAGCTGGCCATGAACCAGAACCTTACCTTGTCACTCTTTACCTACTGGTCGCCCTCGGATGCGGATGCTTATCTGCGTCCGTTGGTGGAATATAAAGCTACAGATGAGATTAAGGTGTTCGTGGGAGGAAATATCTTCACTGGGCGCGATGAGCATACCTTTTTCGGTCAGTTTGAAAACAACACCAACGTCTACGCCGGCGTGCGTTACAGCTATTGATGGGTGAAGAGCGACCACATAGATCATCCAGGGAAGCTGTTGACGGGGCCCAGGCCACCACCAGCAATTCAGGTATCACGCCTCCCCTGTTTGATATCCACTGCCATTCCGGCCTGTCGGTAGAGGGTAAATCTCCCCTGCAAACGGGAGAGAATGAACTGATAGCCACTGCAGAGGCGCATCACTGGAAGGAACTTCTACCGCAACTTGACTCAAACCGACAGCGCTTTGGGGCGCTGGGGCTGCATCCGTGGTATGCAGAGCAGTGGGATGGCGCGAGTGCGGAGCAACTGGAGGTATTTCTCGCACGTGCCGAGGTTGTCGCCATCGGCGAGGTGGGCCTCGATCCTGCCGTTCGGGTGGATATGGGTTTGCAGGAGCAGGTGCTGCGCGCGCAGATTCGCATGGCACTGAAGGTAGATAAACCCCTGATCCTTCATGTATCCAAGGGATATGCTGATGTTTTGCATATATTGAAGGAAGAGGGGGCCGAACGTGTTGGTGGCGTGGTTCATGGGTTCAGCGCCGGTGCTAATATCGGGACCGCATTCATCCGCCAGGGTTTCTATCTGGGGATAGGCCCTTTGCTCCTGCGCAAAAATGCGCGCAAGCTTCCAGCGGCTTTGCGCCACCTTCCGTTGGAACGCCTTGTAATTGAAACCGACGCGCAAGGGGGGATGTCGGGATATGCCGACCCGGAGCAGCGCACCGCAGCGCTGGCCTCTATCGTGGGTAGATTGGCTGACTTGTACGCCACCCCCGCAGAGCAGGTGCGCTCTCAGTTATGGTGCAATAGTTGTACATTACTCAGCCTGGATTCCAACCAGGGTAAAAAGAAATGATCCACTGATGCCAACGACGGGGATGCACAACCAGATATTTGAACGTCTGCACCTGCTTGCCGGGACGCAACATGTAGAGCGAATGCGCGCCCGCCACGCCATGGTTCTGGGCATCGGCGGTGTGGGCAGTTATGTGGCAGAGGCGCTGGTGCGTGGCGGGATCGGGCACATAACTCTGGTTGACCCGGACTGCATTGCGCCGGGCAATATCAATCGCCAGTTGTACGCGCTCCACCCTGAGATTGGAGTACCTAAGGTTGATGTTGCAGCACGCCGTTGTAGGGAGATCAATCCGGAGTTGCATATCACGCCCCTGCAACAGAGCTACTCAGCGGAGACGGCAACGCAACTCCTTACCCCCCCGCTGGATTACGTGTTTGACTGTATCGATACCATCAGCGGCAAGCTCGATCTAATTGAGCGATGCAGTGCTGATGGAATACCCCTGATCTCCTCCATGGGGGCGGCGAATAAAATCGATCCCACCCAGATCCAGGTAGCGGATATTTTTTCCACCTCTATTTGCCGGATGGCTCGCATTGTGCGTAAAGAGCTGCGCCGGCGTGGGATCCGGGCAACCCTGCCGGTGGTATACTCTACCGAAGAGTTCCATCCTCTTACCCAGGCACCCACCCAGCGCAGAACAGGATCAGACTGGAGCAAGGTCCCCCTGGGGACTACATCATATATCCCTCCCCTGTTCGGGTACATGATGGCCGGACATGTACTGCAGCAGTGGATAGACACCGACATGCTAACGTAAGAGTTTATGCCTGATCCGCACCAGCTCTTGAGTTGTGGCTTAGACTGTGGCAGGCTGCATTAGCAGACATTGTATACAATTTCTTTTGCAATTTTGTAAAACGGTGTTTAGAATGGCTCGCAATATTTGATTCCGCCTGCATATTTTTTGTTGTGTCTACACTCAAGTGCAGTGCGGGTGTTATGTTTCTATATGCGTATTTGATAAAGGGGGGTATTATGTTGCTGAAATATGTTAATTGGAGGTCGCCACCACCGAGAGGCACATTCCCGCTTCTTGACGTGAATGGCGGTACAGAGTCAGGAATACAGGCGCAGCAGATCCGACGCCTGTGTTCATAACTAATCAATTCAAGGATAGGTAAAACTATGCAAATGCTACAAAACTCTGTTGGAAGAAAGCTTGTGATGGCAGTGACAGGACTGTTCCTGTTCCTATTTGTCGTTGTCCACCTGCTTGGGAACTCATCAGTGTTTATGGGCGCTGATGGCATCAATTCTTATGCAGAGCATCTCCATGCCCTGGGTCCGATCGTATGGATCTTCCGCCTGGTACTGCTCGGTCTATTTGCCCTGCACATCTTCTTCGGTATTCAACTCACCCTGGAGAATCGTGCTGCACGCGAAATTGAGTACAACGAAAAGAAAAACCTGCGCACTTCTTTCGGTGCCCGGACCATGATCTATACTGGTCTGATTTTGCTCGCCTTTTTGATTTATCACCTGCTTCATTTCACATTGCACGTAACCAACCCTGAAATCTCTGTGGGTGCTCTTGCTCCGGATGAACTGGGACGGGCAGACGTGTTTACTATGATGGTACTCAGTTTCCAGAAGTTCTTTATCAGTCTGGTTTATGTCGGTGCTATGGTAACGCTGTTGCTGCATTTGAGCCACGGTGTACAGAGTCTGTTCCAGACTCTGGGCTGGCTGGGTGCCAACTCTCTTCCTGTAATGGAAAAAGTTGGCCGTGCTGCTGCTATTGTTATTTTTGCTGGCTTTATCTCCATACCGGTGTCCATACTTCTGGGCCTGATTAACGTTTAGGAGGGTACATCGTGATTTTAGATGGAAAATGTCCAACCGGACCAATTGAAAAATCCTGGGATAAGCATGTCTTTGATATGAAGCTGGTTAATCCCGCAAACAAGCGTAAATTTAAAGTTATCATGGTTGGGACCGGCCTAGCCGGTGGCGCTGGCGCTGCAACCCTGGGCGAGCTTGGCTATAACGTTGAGGCGTTCTGTTATCAGGACAGCTCACGTCGTGCGCACAGTATCGCTGCGCAGGGTGGTATCAACGCTGCCAAAAATTACCACAATGATGGTGACAGCGTGTTCCGCCTCTTCTACGATACCATCAAGGGTGGCGACTTCCGCGCGCGCGAAGCAGACGTATGGCGTCTGGCACAGGTCTCCAATAACATCATCGACCAGTGTGTGGCACAGGGCGTACCGTTCGCACGTGAGTACAGCGGACTCCTCGCCAACCGTTCATTTGGTGGCGCGCAGGTATCACGTACCTTCTACGCCCGTGGTCAGACCGGGCAGCAGCTTCTCCTCGGTGCCTACCAGGCGCTGGCACGTCAGGTGAAAGCCGGCACTGTAAAACTCCAGCCCCGCACCGAAATGCTCGATCTCGTTGTGGTTGACGGTGTTGCCAAAGGTATCACCTATCGCGACCTGACTACCGGCGAAATCAAGTCATCCTGGGCGGATGCGGTTGTGCTTGCAACCGGTGGGTATGTAAACGTGTTCTACCTCTCCACCAACGCTATGGGCTGTAGTGTAACCGCCGCATGGAAAGCATCCAAAAAAGGTGCTTTCATGGCTAACCCCTGTTACACCCAGATTCATCCGACCTGCATCCCGCAGAGTGGTGACCATCAGTCCAAGCTGACTCTGATGTCCGAGTCGCTGCGTAATGACGGACGCTGCTGGGTACCGAAGCGTAAGGAAGACTGTGAAAAAGCACCCGGGGATATCCCCGAGGATGATCGCGATTACTATCTTGAGCGCAAGTACCCCTCCTTCGGTAACCTTGCTCCGCGTGATATCGCTTCTCGCGCAGCCAAAGAGGTCTGTGACGAAGGACGTGGCGTAGGCCCCGGTAAGCGCGGTGTTTACCTGGACTATCAGAGTGCTATTGAGCGCGTGGGTGAGGATACTATCCGCGAGCGCTACGGTAACCTCTTTGATATGTACGAGAAGATCACTGATGAGAACGCCTACGAGCGCCCGATGCGTATCTATCCCGCCCCTCACTATGCTATGGGCGGTCTGTGGGTAGATTACAACTGCATGAGCAACGTACCGGGACTCTTTGTCCTCGGTGAAGCGAACTTCTCCGTTCACGGTGCAAACCGTCTCGGCGCATCAGCTCTGATGCAGGGTCTCGCAGATGGCTACTTTGTAATTCCTTACACTATCGGTAACTATCTCGCCGGGGTAACACCGGGTGAAGTGACTGATGAGCATCCTGAATTTGCCAAGTCACGTGAAGATGTTCAGGCACGTATTGATAAGCTCCTGAACGTCAACGGTAAGCGTTCCGTAAGTTCCTTCCACCGTGAGCTGGGTAAAATCATGTGGGAGAACGTGGGCATGGCCCGGAGCAAAGAGAGCCTCACCAAAGCCCTCGAAGCGATTCCGGCCCTGCGTGAAGAGTTCTGGCAGAATGTCAACGTTACCGGTGAAAAAGGCAATCGCAACGGTCAGCTTGAAGACGCCGGCCGCGTAGCGGACTTCCTCGAGTTTGCTGAAGTCATGACGACTGATGCCCTCCATCGTGAAGAGTCCTGTGGTGGCCACTTCCGTACCGAACACCAGACGGATGATGGTGAAGCGATGCGAGATGACGAGAACTTCACCTATGTTGCAGCATGGGAGTACAAAGGCGAGGGTAAAGCGCCGGAGCTGCACAAGGAGCCACTCAAATTCGAAAATGTTAAACTTGCAGTAAGGAGTTACAAATAATGAATCTGACACTTTACGTATGGCGCCAAAATGGCCCTGAAGAAAAGGGCAAACTGGAGCAGTACGAGGCCAAGAATGTCAGCCCCGACAGCTCCTTCCTGGAAATGCTCGATGAGGTCAATCAGGATCTGATAGAGACCGGCAAGGATCCCATTGAGTTTGACAACGACTGCCGAGAAGGTATCTGTGGTACCTGTGGCTGCGTTGTCAATGGGCAGCCACATGGTCCCCAGGAACAGACTACCGCCTGCCAGTTACATATGCGCCAGTTCAGCGACGGCGACACCCTTACCCTCGAGCCCTGGCGTGCATCAGCATTTCCGGTGATCAAGGACCTGGCGGTTGATCGCTCCGGTCTCGATCGTATTATCGAGGCCTGGGGTTATACGTCCGCCTACACTGGTGAGGTCGGTGAAGCAAATCAGACCCTGATCTCCAAGCCTGATGCGGACTATGCCATGGACGCAGCCGAGTGTATCGGTTGTGGTGCCTGTGTAGCTGCGTGTCCCAACGGCAGTGCTATGCTGTTCACCAGCGCCAAAGTGGCACAGCTGGCTACACTGCCACAGGGTAAGATAGAAGCCGTTGAGCGTGTAAAAGGGATGACCGAAGCCATGCTTAATGAAGGGTTTGGCAACTGCTCCAACCACTATGAATGTGAAGCAACCTGCCCCAAAGGGGTAAGCGTTAAGTTCATAGCAAAGCTCAATCGTGAATACCTGAAGGCTCTGCCTAAGTAGTTCACCCACATAGCAAGTACCAAAAAAGGCGAACCCTGAGGGTTCGCCTTTTTTGGTATGAGCATCAACTATGTACGCATAAATTACTCTGCGGGATGAGCAGTGGTTTGAAGTTGCTCACGGCCCAATCGAGTAACGTGACCGCAGAACCGTATTGCAGGGGAGGGGGAGGATCCTGCCCCAAAAAGCTCAGCGCCCGGAAAAGATCCGGAGTGCTGAACGGAAGGGGATGGTAAGCATCAATGTTGCGCAATGCCTGGTTACTTTTACTTATCTTGTTACCTTTTTCATCGAGGGCAAGGGGAATATGTCCGTATTCCGGAAGCGGCCCATCAAGTAATTGCATAAGGTAGATCTGGCGCGGAGTTGAATCGAGCAGGTCGGCACCCCTTATAATCTGGGTGATCTCCTGTGCCATATCGTCGAGGGGGGTGGCAAACTGGTACGCAAAAATGTTGTCCGTACGCTTCAGGATATAATCACCAACCACATCCCCCAGAGACTGCTCTACATAACCATGGAGCAGATCAGTGAACACGATACTCTTACGCTCTATCCCGAGACGCCAACTGCCACGCGTCGAGTCATTGTGCTTTTTAAAGCGACAATGACCCGAGTATATGGGCCCTGCCGGGCCGTGTTCCCGTGCGTGGGCCGCAATTTCACGGCGGGTGCAGGTGCAGCGGTAAACATGTCCGGAGTCTATGAACTGCTGGAGGATATCGGCATAAAAATCAAGACGCTCGCTCTGATAGATTACGGAATCGTCCCAGAACAAACCGAGTTGCTCCAGCTGGCGTAAAATGGCATCAGCGGCACCGGGAACATTGCGTGGTGTATCCAGGTCCTCCATGCGAATCAGCCATTTACCCCTTTGAGATCTGGCGTAACAGTAACTGGCTACAGCTGTTATCAGTGAACCGAAATGTAGCAGTCCTGTAGGGCTTGGCGCGAAGCGTCCAACGGTAATTGATTCTTCACACGAGCAATTTGGCATAATTCAAACGAAAAAAAAGATTTGGGTTTGGGAGTAGGAGACTAAAAAAGTGATATTTGTTTGACATCTGTATCCTTATGCATTTATTTATAGAGCAAGCTTGCAAATCCGACCTTTTTACTATTATTCTTTGTTTGTCAGTCTAATTTGTAAATCCTCGTTCCGCATGTTCGGGGCGCTTAAGCATATGCGGGATTGAAGCAGTGCCTGAATCGCCGCCCTTAAATTGTATGGAGTATCCATGGTAATCACACGCGCTACAGAATATGCAGTCCGAGCTGTGCTGTATATGGCTAAATTTCCGCAGGGGGAAATCATCCTGAAAAAGGATATATGTGCTACACAGGGAGTAACCCCCGCATTTCTGACCAAGATCTTCCAACCCCTGGTTAAAGCAGGATTGATAGGGTCCCAGCGCGGTGTTGGCGGTGGGTTCTACCTCCAGAAGGATCCGGCAGAGATCACTATTTATGATATCTACAGTATAGAGGAAGATCCACTCTATATAAACAAGTGTCTTTGCGGCCGCGGGATCTGCGAGCGTGACCGATACTGCCCGGTACACGAGGCATGGAAGGATGTCAGGCAGGGGATGTTGGAACGCCTCAAGAGTTATAACTTTGCAGATCTCGTAAAACAAGAGGAACTGAACCTTGAGGGGCTTGCAGGTGGAGTGATTGAAACCGGAAAAAGCTCTGAATCTCACAGTGCCAGTAATGCCTGAATGTGCACTTCTTCTTGACTTGCCCTGTGCGAGATAATATTATGAGCCGGTTTTTAGAGTGCCTCTTCTAATATCATGGAGTGTGACATTATGGATAAACAGAAGGCTGAAGAATTCAGAGAGATTCTCGAAGCGCAGCTCGATAGCCTGCTTAAAGAAGCAGGGAAGACCGTGTCAGAAATGACCGATGAAAAGGAAAACTTCCCTGACCCTACCGACCGCGCCTCCATGGAGTCTGATCGCAATTTTGAGTTGCGCATCCGCGATCGTGAGCGCCGTCTGATCCGGAAGATCCGTGAAGCGCTGAAACGCATTGATGACGGAGAATTCGGTATCTGCGAATCATGTGAAGAGGATATATCGGAGTCGCGCCTGCGCGCGCGCCCGGTGGCGACTCTATGCATTGACTGTAAAGAGGATCAGGAGCGACGCGAGCGCATCGGCTGATCTTTCCACCAGTGTCGCACCTATCGTGTTTAATCTCTTAACAATTCACCGACAACCGGAATCCGTTCCTGTTGTCGGTGTTGTTTTTTCATCCCTTTGTAACTGCCGTATAGCAAAAGCCATGTACGCGGTTCTGCGCCAATCCTGAAAAGCAACCACCAATGAGTGAAGACAACATCTACTCGACTCTGCACCCCCGTATATCACCCTTTGAATTCAATGAAAACGTGGTACGTGTGTTTGATGACATGCTGCTTCGCAGTGTGCCGCTGTATCGCGAAACCCTCCTGCGTCAGGCGCAGATGGCAGCACACTATCACGCTGAGGGGGGTAGAATATACGATCTGGGATGCTCCCACGGAAATTTCGGCATTACCCTCCATCAGCTGATGCACGAGCGCCCGTTTGAGCTGGTGGGGATCGACCCTTCCGCGCCGATGCTGGAGCGTTACCGCCAGCGTCTTGAGGATGTCCCACTCGCACCGGGACAGAAGTTCAGCCTCCTGCAGCAACCAGCGCAGGAGGTGGACTACGCCTCGTGCAGTGTGGTGGTAGCCAACCTTACCCTGCAGTTTATGCCCCTTGAGGTGAGAGGGCAGCTACTGCGCCGCCTGTGCTCGGCGTTAGAACCCGGTGGAGTTCTGCTTTTAAGTGAAAAAGTTGAAGACAAAGAGCCGTTTATTGCCGAGCTCGAACGCGAGTGGTACTACAGCTTCAAGCGCGAAAATGGCTATTCCGAGCTGGAGATCAGTCAGAAACGCGATGCGTTGGAGGATGTCCTGGTGCCCGAGACCTGTGAGACCCATATCGAGCGCCTCCATGCCTGTGGCTTTACCTATGTAACCACCTGGATCAAGTGGTTCAATTTTGCAGGTTTTTTATGCATCAAGAATTAGAACGAAGGGTGTGGGATGATCTGCAGGGATGTGGCGCCGGAGAGTGGCTCCCGCAGTTGCGCCACGTGGTGGAAGAGCGTTTGGAGCGTCAGCGCCGCGATCGCAAATGCCAGATATACTCCGACCTCCTCGCGTCTGTTCCACCGTTGCAGGCACAGCATCTGGGGTTGGAACGCGACTGGCTTGAGATTGGAAAGGCTGCAGAGGTTAACGAAGCCGAAAGAGAAGCGCTGGAACTGGCCCTGTTCGGCCTGCGCCCATGGCGTAAGGGGCCATTCAGGATATTCGGGATTGACCTGGATACCGAATGGGTATCGTTTCTGAAGTGGCGGCGGCTCGAACAACATTTAGCCCCCCTGCGCGGGCGCAAAATTCTCGATGTGGGCAGCAGCAGTGGTTATTACCTGTTCCGCATGAAGACTCAAGCCCCGGCCCTGCTTCTCGGCCTCGAGCCTTACGCCACCTTTTACTACCAGTTCCGTTTTCTCGCCGCATTGGCAGGGCTCGAACGCCTGCACACCCTGCCGCTGAAATTCGAAGAACTGCCCGCGATGCCTGATTTTTTCGATACCGTGTTTCACATGGGGGTTCTGTACCATGTGCGCTCACCGCTCCACACGCTTACTGAGCTGCGCCGCACCCTGCGTCGCGGCGGTGAGCTGGTGCTTGAAACCCTGGTGATACCCGGAGAACAGGATGTCGCTCTTACCCCGCGTGATCGTTATGCAAAAATGAACAATGTGTTTTTTCTCCCCACGGTAAGCTGTCTGGAGTGTTGGCTTGAGCGCACCGGCTTTACTGATATACGCTGCATCGATGTGAGCCGAACCACCGAAGAGGAGCAGCGTAAAACCGCGTGGATACAGACCGAGTCCCTGGCAGACTTCCTCCATCCGGAAGACCAGATGCGCACTATAGAAGGGTATCCGGCACCACGCCGAGCTCTGATCCTGGCGCAGGTTAAGTAGAATCCATTTCCCCGTGGGCTTCTGCCCTATTTAGCTCCCTTCTGCTCCTTATCTTCACCCGGTTCCGCATGGCGTGCAGTGAGTGATCCTGCCTCGAGGATCGGCGCCGCCGGGATTGCTCCAGCCTCCAGCATATCCACCACTTTCTCAAGCGCCAGAGTAACCGTGGCACGTTCAAGCTCGGATATCTCCTCAAGGGATTGGAGCAAGGTGTCCTGCAGGGGGAGCGGGGCGTTTTTGACCACTTCACGCCCGGAGTCCGTTACATCCAGTACAATCCGGCGACGGTCGGTGGTGCTGCGGTGGCGCGTAACCCAGCCCTTCTCCTGCAGGCGATCGATAATTCCCACTATGGTGCTGGGGCTCAGCACCAGATGGGATGAGAGGGTAGCCGAGGTCATAGCACCGTTGTCTATTATGGTGTGAAGGCATGCCAGCTGCGGGCCGGTAATATTGTAGTGTTGTGCAATCTTGTGTGAGCGCAATTCAACAGAGCGGATTATGCGCCGCAGCGAGCGCAGTATCCGTTGATCGTAGCCTTTTACAGCAGGGGTGTCAGTGTTACTCGAAGTCATATCCTGTCCAGAAACTAAAGGGGGTTGTATTTTGGTGGCAGCGCAAAAGGGGGCCCTGCGGTGTTTGGAAAATAACTGATGCATGTCTTCGTTAAAGAAAAACCGCCAGCTATAACAGAATGAAATTGGCGCATATTTCATTAAAAGGAAAATAGGTTTGAGTTCGAATGGTTCATCTCCTGATTATGCCTATGGCAGGTTGTGTTGCAAGTAAAATTTTATCGATGCATCTCGATCATGAAAGACAGCCTCTCACTGGTGAGGGCTAACGCACGGCTCCGTCAGCCTATTGTGCAATCAGGTGCCGGCTTTTACCAGTATAATTAACTGAAATGGCAAAAGAAAAACTGGAGCATCGTGTGAAGTGTAGTATAGTAAATAATCATCACCATTTTTTTATATGTCAGATTCAACAGACAATATTTGTTATATTTAACCACAAAGGCTGATATTATCCTTTGCGTTCAATGCATTAGGGGGCAGTGCTGTAGTTGACAAGTCAATCCTTCTATGTTTAAGTCCTTTCGACTCAAACTATCGGGTCGAGACTGTGGTGATATACACTGGCGTGCAGATGAACTGCACGGACATTGTTCATTTATCTTTATCTAAGGAGGAAAGAAACAATGAAAAAGACAAGTTTAAGGGTGATGCTAGCCCTGGTGGCAACGCTGCTGCTTCTGGTTCCATCAAGTGTTTTGGCCTTTCAGGTCGGTGACCTGTCAATCGGCGGGGCAATTAGAGCCAATTATACTATTGGAGACTATGCGCCAAGATCAGGCGAAGGTCCTAGTAGGGCAGATGAAGATGGAGGCGATTTTGATCTGGATGTTTTCCGTATTAATCTGGACTATGAGCGTGGAAACTGGGTAGCTAAAGCGGAGTACCGCTTTTATCCCGGTTACAATATGCTGCATACCGGTTGGTTCGGGTACAATTTTGACGATGGCAGCCAAGTGCAGGTCGGTGTGAACCGCGTACCATTTGGCCCCGGTGCTTACGGTGTTTCCCAGAGTTGGATGTTTGATCAACATTACTATGTCGGTTTGAGTGACGATATGGATCTTGGGGTTAAGTATAGCAAAAATATCGATAATCTGGCCCTTGATTTTGCCTATTACGCCATGAGTGAGGGTGATTGGTATGGTGGCTCTGAGGACAGTGCACGCTATTCTTACGATGTTGTGGATGCTAGCGGAGATGGCTATGAAGAAGAGCATCAGTTTAATGTACGTGCCATCTATACCATCAGCTCCGGCGACATAACTACTGACCTTGGGGCATCACTCCAATATGGGCTGCTGGATAGCAATGGCCCCCAGGATGATGGCGATCATTTTGCTGGTTCTGTACATGCGACTACTTCAATAGGCAACCTCACCATTGCTCCTCAACTTACTTATTATTCCTATGATGTTGATGAAGATCAGCCTCTTGGAACAGACAAAAAGGTGCAATTCGGTGCCTACGATTACAATACTGCAGTTGCTGCTGAGGCCTTCATTCCTGCTATATCTGTGAGCTATAAAATTGAAACCCCTCAACTGGATTGGCTCAGCTACGTGCTTCCGTACGTAGAGTATAGCTCAATCATGAAGGACGAGAGTGATTTCAACGACAGCGATATGTTTGTTGTAGGTGCGGCCTGGGCCAATGGTGGCTGGTATATCTATACTGATCTGGCCTATTCCAATGGCAATGATTTCGTAGGCAATGAAAGCGGTTGGGACCGTTATGCTGCTAACCCTGATGACGAATGGGAATACCGCGGCAACATAAACTTCGGCTACTATTTCTAAACAACCCACACCCGGGCCCCGCATGGGCGGGGCCCGGGGAGTGTTCCTACCGCTCCTGAGCGCATAGAGATGCTTCAGGTTTGTCGGGCAGTTGGGTCTGGAAGAGACCTTATCTTCGACCCCGCTGCCTGTTGAACCTGAATAAAACGAGTGGTTCCATAGAACATAAAATTCACGTAATACAGGGCCGCAAGGCAGGGAGAAAACAGGGCATGGAAGGTGATTCGAAAATACGTGTAGAACATGTCTACAAGGTATTTGGTGACCATCCCGACAAAGCTGTTGAGATGCATCAGCAGGGGATGGGAAAAGACGAAATATTCAAAGAGACAGGGATGACCCTCGGTGTGAGTGACGCGAGTTTCGAAATCCGCGAGGGTGAAATCTTTGTCATTATGGGGCTTTCCGGTTCGGGCAAATCCACCATGGTGCGCCTCCTCAATCGTCTGATTGAGCCCAGTGCCGGGCAGATATTTATCAATGATAACGACATCGTCAAATTGAGTGATGCCGAATTGACGGATTTGCGCCGCAAAACCATGAGTATGGTGTTCCAGTCATTTGCACTGATGCCCCATATGACCGTGGGCGAAAATGCCGCCTTTGGTCTCGAAATTGCGGGAGTGGATAAAAAGGAGCGCTACGAACGCGCCCACGCATCCCTCGAACGTGTCGGCCTCGGCCAGCACATGGAGAGCTATCCGGCAGAGCTCTCCGGGGGGATGAAGCAGCGCGTGGGTCTCGCACGTGCTCTTACCGTCAACCCCGATGTGCTTCTCATGGATGAGGCGTTTTCCGCCCTTGATCCCCTGATCCGTACTGAAATGCAGGACGAGCTCCTTAATCTGCAGGCAGAGGATCAGCGCACTATTGTGTTTATCTCCCATGACCTCGATGAAGCGATGCGCATCGGTGATCGCATTGCGATTATGCACGATGGACGTGTGGTGCAGGTCGGTACTCCGGAGGAGATTCTGCAGAATCCGGCGGATGACTATGTGCAGGCGTTCTTCCGCGGTGTAGATCCCACCGGGATTATCAGCGCCGGGGACATTGCGCGCAAGACCCAGGTGACGGTAATCAAGCATCCCGGCGATGGGCCGCGTTCTGCTCTTCAGCGCCTTATCAATCACGACCGCGAGTACGGCTATGTACTGGATAAACGCGGTCACCTGATTGGGGTCGTGTCCCACGACACTCTGAGGAAAAATGTTGACAGCAATAAAGAGTTGCGAGACCTGGTGGAACCCGATGCTGAGCCGGTCAATGCATCCATGACGATGCAGGATGTGCTCCCGCAGATTACGGGTAAATCGTGGCCCGTTCCGGTGGTTGATGATGAGGGTGTATATCAGGGGGTAATTTCTCGCAATCTGTTCCTGCGCACCCTCCAGACCACCCACGAAGAAGACAGCGGGGCAGCTATTACCCAGATTCAGGCGGAGGAATAACCATGAAAATACTCGATTTTGACAACCTGCGTATTCCCCTGGATAACTGGATCCAGAGTGGAATCGACTGGCTGGTATACAACTACCGCGAGCTGTTTCAGATGATCAAGATTCCCCTCGAAGCCCTGCTCGAAGGTTTCGTATGGGTTTTCACATCTCTCCCCCCGATCCTGATTGTTATCCTCTTCACCATATTTGCCTGGCGTGCGGCAGGTAAGCGTATTGCCATCTTTACCCTGGTGAGTCTGCTGGTGTGTGGTTTCATCGGCATGTGGGAAGACACCATGATCACACTGGCGATGGTGCTGAGTTCGGTGCTGATATGTGCCATTATAGGCATACCCCTGGGGATATTGGCGGGGCGCAGTGACCGCTTCGAGATGACTTTGCGCCCATTCCTCGATGTGATGCAGACCACTCCACCGTTTGTGTATCTGGTGCCGGTGGTTATGCTCTTCAGTATCGGAACCGTGTCGGGGATTATCGCGACCATTGTGTTTGCTCTCCCCCCCATTGTGCGCCTCACCAGCCTTGGCATCCGCCACGTGGATAAGGAGTTGATTGAAGCGGCCCTCACATTCGGTAGTACCCCGATGCAGGTGCTGCGTCGGGTTCAGCTGCCCCTGGCCAAACCCTCGATTATGGCTGGTCTCAACCAGACTATAATGATGGCACTCTCTATGGTAGTAATTGCCGCCCTGATCGGCGCCGGTGGTCTAGGTGAGCCGGTGGTGCAGGGCTTGAATACCCTTGATATAGGTCTGGCCGCTGTCGGCGGGATCTGTATTGTAATGATGGCTATGGTGCTCGACCGCGTAACCCAGGGTCTGGCAGCTTCGTCACACAATAAGTAGAAGGAGGAACAACTATGAAACGAGTGATACTTGGTTTAATCATGGGGGTTATGGCGCTTCAGCCTGCCCTCGCAAGTGAAAAACCCGGCGCCGGGGTTGAAGTTCAACCCGCGCGCGCCACCTGGAATACCGGCTACATCCTTGAAGAGATTGTGCGTCAGGGTATGGAAGAGCTCGGCTATGAAGTTAAGTCGGTCAAAGAACTGACCAACCCGCTCTTTTATCAATCCGTGGCTCTGGGCGATGTCGACTACTGGGCCAATGGCTGGTTCCCGACCCATTATAACCAGCTTCCACGCAATTTCGAAAAGCGTGCAGCACAGTATGGTGTCATTATGGAAGCCGGTGGTCTGCAGGGATACCTCGTCTCCAAGGATGCAGTAGAGAAGTATGACATCAAATCCCTCGCTGACTTCAAGCGTCCCGAAGTAAGGGAAGCTTTTGATGACGATGGGGACGGCAAAGCCGAGCTGGTTGCATGTCCTCCGGGCTGGGGCTGTGAAAAAGCAATCGCCCATCACCTCGATGTGTACGGCCTGCGCGACCACATCAAGCCCATCAAGGCCTCTTATTCCGCCAGTGTAGCTGAAGCCGTGGCTAAGCAGGACGCCGGCAAGCCGATAATGCTCTACACCTGGGCCCCCAACTGGACTCTGGCAAAATTCACTCCGGGTAAAAACGTAATGTGGATCAACGTGCCTGAGATCAACCCCAACGAAGCACAAGAGGGCTCCGAAGATCGAATGGTGGTTTCCGACATTGAAGGTGCGGTAACCAATCCGGTGAAACTCGGCTTTATCGCTGCTGATATACAGATGGTAGCCAACAAGAAGTTTGCCGAAGAGAATCCGGCCGCAAAGCGCTTCTTTGAGCTCTTCACTATCCCCCTCGCAGATGTAAGTGCACAGAACGATCGCATGAACAGCGGTGAGAGCTCAGACGAAGATCTTGAGCGCCACGCCAAGGAATGGATCCAGGAAAATCAGGAACAATGGGATGAGTGGATGGCCGAAGCGAGAGCTGCAGCCAAATAAGCACTACTCTCTCCAGCTGCATGTGTAGACATGCAGAGTTCAGGTGCTAAACATAAAAGGCGCCGCGCGGCAATGTTCGTGCGGCGCCTTTTATGTTTGCGCTATCCCGTCAGTCGCTGATTCGCTCCCGCATAGAGGGGAGCAAGAGATGTATGCATGTGCCAGTTTACCGAAAACGTAACTGTAACTATTCAGCTGAAGAGTTGGCAATGCCCATTTCAAGGGACGCATAAACCCATCCGTGGGGCTCATTGTCGCCGTCCATGGCGACAAATGCCCTTTAAATGGGCACAGCCAACTCACTGACAATCATAGTGAATAGTTACACGTAACTATTCTATTCAGCTGAAGAGTTTGCAATGTCGTTTTCAGGGAACGCAGATTGTTTATAGATATGTACATTGGTGGGGCCCCTTGTCACAATACGTGGCGACAAATGTCCTTTAGATGGGCACAGGTTACTCACTGATAATTATGCTGACATAGGGCACTTTTAAAAGTGGTCCGTCTTTGTGATGAGAAAAAGCCCGATCCGCGCACGGTGATGCCACCTTGCCTGGATCGGGCTTTTGTTTTGCGTTGGTTTTCTGTGTCTGGTTACCTTACCACCCCAGTGACTTCTGCTCATTGGGTGGGGCGATAGCGGGGCGATGGCTTGATCCTGAGGTTGCTCCACTGCTGTGCTTGGTGGTGAAGCGGCTCAGCATGTTGCGCAGCTGTTCAGCCTGGCTTGAGAGTTGTTCTGCAGATGCTGCTCCCTCTTCGGCATTCGCGGTGTTCTGCTGGGTAACGTCATCGATCTGACTGATGCCGATGTTAACCTGAGAAATCCCCTGGGCCTGCTCCTTGCTCGCAGATGCGATCTCATCGATGAGATCGGAAACCTTGGTGGAGTGGGTGACAATTTCGTCGAGCACTTCAGAGGTCTCTCCTGCAATCTCAGCGCCGTTCTGCGCCTTGGATACGGATCCTTCGATCAGTTCAGCTGTCTCACTTGCGGCCTTGGCGCTGCGGGCAGCGAGGTTGCGTACCTCTTCAGCCACAACTGCGAACCCCTTGCCGTGTTGTCCTGCGCGTGCCGCTTCCACCGCCGCATTGAGGGCGAGAAGGTTGGTCTGGAACGCGATCTCGTCAATCACCTTGATGATTTTGGAGATGTTCTGGCTCGACTCGTTTATATCCTCCATGGCGGAGACCAGGTGGTTCATGGATTCGTTGCCGCGGTTGGCGGCATTGCTTGCCTCAGTGGACAGCTTTGCCGCCTGCCCGGCGTGGTCAGCATTCTGATCCGTTTGAGACGCGAGCTCATTGATAGAGGCGGAGATCTGTTCCAGCGAGCTTGCTGACTCGGTTGCGCCCTGCGAAAGGGACTGGCTCGCATCTGCAACCTGGGACGCCCCGGAGCTGATCTGCTCCCCACTGGTCTGAATTCTGCCCACCAGTTCGTTGAGATCCTGTTCCATGGTTTTCAGGGCACCGCGGATAACGTCATTTTCGTCTGCAGGATGGATCTCAAAGGTAAGGTCTCCATTAGCGAGACGCTGCATGGAGTCGACCAGCTCGTGCTCGAGATTCTCGGCAAAGTCATCCAGGGTTGCGGCCATCACCCCGATCTCATCATGTCGTTGAAGGTTGAGCCTTTGTCCGATATGCCCCTTAGTCATCTCCTGAAGCATGTGTACTACCTGGGATATAGGCCGCGACAGGCCGCGTGCAAACCAGATCACCACCACGAGCGAGGCGAGGATGGTAAAGCCGACAATTCCTACGGCACCAAACAGCATCATCTGGGTCTGGGCTTTTATATCGTCGGTGTAGAGTCCGGTGCCGACAATCCAGCCCCACTCTTTAATGCGCTTGACGTAGGAAATTTTGTCCACTGGTTTGTTGTGGCCGGGTTTCTCCCAGCGATAATGTACAAATCCTCCATCCTGTGAGCGGGTTACTTTCACCATCTCGTTGAAGAGCTCCACCCCGTCAGGATCTGCGAATCCGCTCAGATCCTTGCCGTTGAGGGAGGGCTTGAACGGGTGCATGATCATGGTGGGTCCACTGTCGTTAATCCAGAAGTAGTCATCCTCGCCATATCGCATATCAGCAATGGCATCTATGGCGAGGCTTTTGGCTTCCTCAGGCTCAAGTTTGCCGCTCCGTTCCATTTCTACAAAGTGTTTTATAACCGAAGCAGCACTTTGTGTCTGAGATTTAACCTTGGCAAAACGCTCCTGGTAGAGATTGTCGGATGTTTTCCAGTAAAGGGTTCCGAACACAACGCACATCACAGGGACCGCGAGAGCAAACAACACATAGATCTTGTTTGCAATTTTAAGATTCTTGAACTTCATGAATTTTCTCCTGCACAAACGGTTTCGGGAATAATACACAACTAGATTATGAGGCTAGAATGCGCATTAAGATAGTAGCATCGCTTAATGTGTGTAGCAGTAAAACAACTGTTTATTTTGCATCAACATATATTGAACCTAGCATATTTAGCAAGGGAAAACTTTTACCATCTCTTTCATTCGGGTTTATATCCTGTCGGATGGGCGGATAGGCTAGTGTGCATCCTAAATGCGCGCAGTCGTTATACATATGAAGAGTGAAAAGGTTATAAATGCCTAAATCTGCCACAATATTATTATGTGCTTGACAGCGGGAGGAAACAGTATTAAGTTAGCGATTGAGAATCAGTCGCACTTATGCTTGTGTTTGGTGGAGAGTTCTATGTCTCTAGATATATTTGAAGGATTTTTAGAAGAACGCTGTTTGAAAGTAACCCGCCAGCGCCGCCTGGTGTATGAGGAAATTCTTGCCAGGGATGAACACTTTGACGTGGATTCCCTCCTGTTGCGTCTTAAGCAGAATGGAGCGCAGATTTCCAAGGCGACTATTTACCGCACCCTTCAGCTTTTGATGGAGTGCGGCCTGCTACGGCGTGTCCAGCTTTCCCCCGATGGGGTTACGGCAGATGCTGTGTATGCTGCGTGTCCGGAGGGGTGTGCAGTAGATAACCTGGTATGTACCGACTGTGGGCAAACCATCCGCTTCAGTAAAGAGGACGTGTGCAATCTGTGCGCCGATATTGCCGGGCAGCACGGATTTGTATTGCGCTCTCACTGTCTTAATATTTTTGCTATATGTCCCGAATGTCAGGATAAACAAGGAGATAAATAACATGCAACAACGTGATCTGGTGGTTATAGGTGGTTCCGCCGCTGGCCTTATGTCCGCGATAACAACAAAGCGCCGCTATCCGGAAAAGTCCGTAACGGTAATTCGCAATGTGAGTAAAACCCCTGTCCCCTGCGGCATACCCTATATTTATGGTACGTTGCGCGCCGTGGAAAAAAATATCATCCCCGATGAGATGGTTACCAATATGGGGATAGAGATTGTTGCCAGCCATGTGGAAGATGTGGATCGCAGCAGCAAAATGATTACCTGCCGGAACCATGAAACAATCAAGTACGATAAACTCATTGTTGCCACCGGCTCTAAACCCATCGTGCCGCCACTGCCGGGAGTTGAGTTGGAGAACGTGTTTACTGTAGCCAAAGACCCGTTCTTTCTTCAGCGCATTTTTTCCGCCCTGCAGCAGGCCAGGAACGTTGTAGTAATCGGGGGTGGGTTTATCGGTGTAGAGATGGCAGAGCAGATTGCGCGCCTCCAAAAGGAGATCCAGACAGATACGCAGGTATCACTGGTGGAAATGCAGGATTGCTGCCTCTCGCTGGCGTGCGAAAAAGAGTTCGGGCGCGAGGTGGAAGAGGAGTTAAGAAAAGAGGGTGTCTCTCTGCATTTAAGCAGTCAGGTACGAAGCCTCGAAGGGGACTCAGAAGGCAGGGTTAAATCAGTTAGTCTGGGTGATGGCTCCAGCCTGGATGCGGATGTGGTTATTCTCGGCATCGGTGCGCGTCCTAATGCGGAACTTCCCGAAGCGATCGGGCTGAATACGGATCCAGGCCAAGGGGTCCTGGTGGATGAGTATATGCAGACCAGTGATCCCGATGTGTATTCTGCGGGAGACTGTGCCTCCAAGTTCTCTTTTTTCAACGGAAAACCTTCAGGTGTTCGCCTTGCTTCGGTAGCCGCAACCGAGGGGATGATCGCCGCAACCAATATCTTCAAACCCCAAAGCCGCAAGACCCTCGGTGCTCTGGGGGCGTTTGCTACCCAGGTGGGGGAGCGCAGTATCGGCTCCGCCGGATACACCACCATGGCAGCGCAAGAGGAGGGGATAGATTTTGTTGTGGGCGAGGCCATTGCGCCCAATCGACACCCGGGCGGTTTGCCGGGTTGCATCAAGGATCTACGCGTAAAGATGTTATTCCGCAGGGAGGATGGCGTTCTTATCGGGGGGCACGTGTGCGGCGGTGAAGCCGCGGCGGATATGGCAAATGTGATGGCGGTAGCCATGCAGGCGGGTCTCACGGCCGATGATCTGGCTACTATGCAGTATGCCACTCATCCTCTGCTCACTGCATCCCCATTAACATATCATATCATGCTCGCGGCGGAGTTTGCCGCGCCTCAAATAGGATAGCAGGTAAAACGTAGCCCGAGCCGCCTTTTGCCTCCCCCGGGGTATGCCTCGGGCCTGCGATGCAGACAGCCACCTGTTTTTGCGTAATGCAAATCAAGCAGGTGGCTGTCTGTGTATTAATATGCTATCCTTCCGCTGCTTTACGCTGGTAGGTTAGTGTTTTACATGTATATCTTATCGGGTGTTTAAGCTCAGAGAGCTAGGTATCAGAAACGTGAATATATAATAACACAGGAGGTACAATCCCCATGCCCATGACACAGGATTTCAAGCAGCGACTGTTCCCCCAGGCAAACGCCATTGCAGAACATTACGGTACTCCGTTCCACATTTATGACGAGAAGGGGATCCGGGAGACTGGCGAACATCTGAAGAAGATTTTTGCCGGGGTGCCGGGGTTTCGCGAGTACTTTGCGGTAAAGGCGCTGCCCAACAAGCGCATCATGGAGATCATGCTCGATATGGGCTTCGGCTTTGATTGCAGCTCCATGCCTGAGGTGTACATGAGCCGCGAGCTCGGGGCTAAGCCCGAAGATATTATGTTTACCTCCAACAATACCAGTCAGGAGGAGTTCAAATTCGCTGCTCAGGACGGCGGCTGTATCCTCAACCTTGACGATATATCGCTCATTGACAAGGTACCGGAGTTCCCGGAGCTTATCTGTTTCCGTTACAATCCCGGCCCACGCCGCACCGGCAACATCATTATCGGTAATCCGGTAGAGGCCAAATACGGCCTCAGTCACGATCAGGTGCTGGATGCGTATCGCAAAGCGCAGGAGCGTGGCGCGAAGCGTTTCGGGCTTCACACCATGGTGGCATCCAACGAGCTCGATTACACCTACATGGTGGAGACCACCCGCATGCTCCTCGATCTGGCAGTGCTGTTGAAAGAGGAGCTCGATATTGAGCTGGAGTTTATCAATATCGGTGGCGGGTTCGGCATCCCGGCCGAGCCGAATGAGGCGCCCCTTGATGTAGATAGCATGGCCAAAGAGATTACCGCCCTGTTTGATGAATTCAAGGAGGCCAATAATTATGCGCCCAATATGTATATGGAAAGCGGCCGTTTCATGACCGGGCCTCACGGCTGCCTGATCTCGAAGGCGATCAACTTTAAGCACATCTACCGCGACTATGTGGGCATGGATGCATGCATGTCGGCGCTGATGCGTCCGGCGCTGTACGGGGCGTATCACCATATTGATGTGATAGGCAAAGAGGATGCCCCTAAAACCATGACCTACGATGTGGCTGGGTCCCTGTGCGAAAATAACGACAAGTTTGCCATTCAGCGTGAGCTACCGGAGGTGGAAGAGGGTGACTTGCTCGCATTCCACGATACGGGAGCACACGGGCACGCCATGGGATTTCAGTACAATGGCCGCCTGCGTCCTAAAGAACTGCTCCTGCGGACCGACGGCAGCGTGGAATTGATCCGGCGCGCGGAGACCATGGAAGACTATTTTGCAACGCAGAACTTTACCGCCGATGAGTTTACGCCCTGATAGAAAAACCGCACCACATATGTGCATATAACTTGTAGGGGCACGGCGTGCCGTGCCCTGATTTTTGTGGATTAAAACCCATGCCAACATTTGAAGTACACTACGAACAGGGTAAACAGGTGCATAAAGAGCTCATCAAGGCAGAAAGCGCCGAAGGGGCGTGGAAGGAATTTGTGCTGCGCACTAAAGAAGCAGGCAGTCAGGGGGAAGACAAGCAGGTGGTGTGTGTGATTCGCCATGTGATTAACTGAGTTGAAGTAGCGAAAGGCTCCCCAAACGATGCACGTCAATGCCTTTTATTCCCGTGTTAACCGCATCTTCGAACGTGTGGAGCAGCACTTTGAAGCGTGCAGCGCCCAGCGCCGCATTGGTTCTCTACTGGTGCTGGTGTTTATCTCTTCCCTGGTGGTGATTCAGTTCCAGCGCTGGAACCTCCTCCCCCAGCCGTTTGCATCCCTGGTGCCCCATAGCCATCTCGAGGCGATCCACGCAGTTTTTTCCGTCCTCCTGTTTTTCGAAATCATCGGGTTGCTGTTCAGTCTCGTCTGTTCCGTGTCTATCGCTGTAGGTAAGCAGGTGGAGATCCTTTCCCTGGTAATGTTGCGCGATATCTTCAAGAAAATCTCCGATATGAGCGAGCCTCTGATGTGGGAAGAGGTGGCAACAGTAATGCCGGAGATTGCTTCCCTGGGTCTGGGGGCGCTGGCAATTTTTGTGATCCTTGGATTTTACTACCGCAATGTGCCGGAACAGGTTGCGCAGGTAAGCGAACGCGATACCGCTGCATTTATCGGGGCGAAAAAGTTGATTGCGCTGCTACTGCTGCCCAGTTTTATCCTGATAGTGGGTTTCAACGCCTACTCTACCCTTGTTCACGGCAGCGTGAACCGCAGTTTCGAGACCATCTACACCTTGCTGGTCTTCAGTGATATTCTGATTATGCTCCTCTCCATGCGCTACGGAGCGAGCTATCGGTTTGCATTCCGCAACAGCGGATTTGCCGTGGCAACCCTGCTGATTCGTGTGGCTCTCATCACTCCACCCCCCTACAGTGCCCTCGTCGGAGTGGGGAGCGCGTTGCTTATTCTGGGGATCCGCCTG
The DNA here is from genome assembly GCA_046482505.1 of Desulfuromonadaceae bacterium. Lineage (GTDB taxonomy): Bacteria > Desulfobacterota > Desulfuromonadia > Desulfuromonadales > Desulfuromonadaceae > JAIVHC01. The sequence continues at coordinate 31,126 of JAWOFA010000012.1, forward strand.
GCCTTCAACCACTACACCCCATCGCGCTACCAGCTTGAACGTGAGGACAGGCGAGGGCGTCGGATCAAGGAACGGTGTTCGTAATACTCTTTTACACGATAAAGGATTGATTGATATGTCAAATAAGATGCCCGATTCCAATGGTTTTTTTGGCGAGTACGGGGGACAGGAAATTCCACCGGAACTCAAACAGATAATGAATGACATATATCAGGCGTATATACAGATTCGTGAATCGGAGGCGTTTGTTTCTGAATTGCACGAACTCCAGCGCCACTATGTAGGGCGTCCGAGCCCAGTGTATTACTGCCGCCGTTTGAGCGAACACCTCGGGGGCGCGCAGATCTACCTGAAGCGAGAGGATCTCAATCACACCGGGGCGCATAAGATCAACCACTGCCTCGGGGAAGCCCTCCTCGCACGCCATATGGGGAAAACCAAGGTGCTCGCTGAAACAGGGGCGGGACAACACGGAGTAGCTCTGGCTGCGGCCTGTGCCCTGATCGGTATGCCGTGCGAGATCCACATGGGTGAGGTTGATGTCGCTAAGCAGGCCCCTAATGTGACGCGCATGAAGCTCATGGGTGCGCAGGTTATTCCCGTAACCCGAGGTACTCGAACCCTCAAGGATGCAGTGGACAGCGCGTTTGAGGAATATCTGCGCGATCCGGATAACTTTTTCTACGCCATCGGCTCAGTGGTGGGGCCGCATCCGTTCCCTATGATGGTGCGAGACTTCCAGCAGATTGTGGGGATCGAGGCGCGGGAGCAGTTTCTGGAGATGACCGGAAGTCTCCCTGATGAACTGGTGGCGTGTGTAGGGGGTGGGAGTAATGCCCTTGGCCTCTTTACCGCCTTTTTTGAGGATAGCGGAGTCTCCATGGTGGGAATAGAGCCCTCCGGCCTTGGACTCGACACTCCCGATCACGCGGCAACCATGACCAGGGGAGCGCCCGGAGTGTTACACGGTATGCGTTGTTATGTCCTCCAGGATGAAAATGGCGAGCCACTGCCGGTGTATTCCATCGCCTCCGGACTCGATTATCCCGGTGTGGGGCCGCAGCACAGCTACCTTAAGGATCTGGGACGGGTAAAGTACGAAAGTGCCACCGATGCCGAATGCCTGGAGGCATTCCACCTGCTGGGCTGCAAAGAGGGGATTATCCCGGCGCTGGAGAGTGCCCACGCCCTGGCGTATGCCATCCGCACTGCGCCTCAAAGAAAGGGGGAGCGCATTCTGGTGAATTTGAGCGGCAGAGGTGACAAGGATATCGATTTTGTGGCCTCGCGCCTGGATCTGTAGTTGATGCTGAGCCTCAGCGGTTGGTTGCGCTATTTGCGTCTGCGTCTGCAGAAGCGCGAACTCATCATCCGCGGGCACTGCCGCCAGTGCGGTAATTGCTGCCGTCGCATCCAGATTCAGCAGGGGCACCGCTGGTTGCGCTCAAAAGGTGGATTTAAAAAGCTGGTGCGCGAACATCCGGAATACAGTCGATTCAATATTATCGGGCGCGACACCCACGGACTTCTCCTTTTTGACTGCACCTGGCTGCAGGATGACAACACCTGCGCCAGGCATGGAGAGCGCCTGGATATCTGCCGCAATTTCCCTGCAAAAGCGATTTTTTTCTGCGGGGGTCAGTTGCCACACACCTGTGGATACAAAGTGGAGGAGGTCAAACCCTTTGCCCGAATTTTGCAAGATAAAATGGAGAAACGCCGATGACATCATCTACACTTGCTTCTCAACTGCGCCGCAGTGAATCCCTCACCGATCTCATCGGTAAAACTCCTCTCCTGCGCCTCCAATCCTTTGAATCCTCCGATGGGGCCGCCATCTGGGGAAAGCTTGAGAGTGCCAACCCCGGTGGGAGTGTCAAGGATCGCATTGCCCTGGGCATGATCCGCACTGCAGAAAAGGACGGACTTCTTCAGCCCGGCGCTACTCTGGTGGAACCCACCAGCGGGAACACCGGTATCGGGCTTGCGTGGATCTGTGCCCAGCTGGGGTATAAGCTTATTCTGTGCATGCCTGAAAGTATGAGCATGGAGCGGCGTCAACTTTTGCAGGCCCACGGCGCAAGGCTTGAACTGACCCCGAAAGGTGAGGGGATGACCGGTGCTATTGCGCGTGCAGAGCAGTTGCAGGCGGAAACCAGTGCATTCATGCCGCAACAGTTCAATAATCCCGCCAACCCGGCAGCGCATGCCGCAACTACCGGGCCGGAAATCTACACCGCCCTTGAGGGGAAGGTGGATGCCTTTGTAACCGGCGTAGGGACCGGAGGAACCATCACCGGGGTGGGTCTTTATCTGCGTTCCCGCAAACCTGAAGTGCATCTCGCAGCGGTGGAGCCAGAAGCAAGTGCGGTTCTTTCCGGCGGGTCCCCGGCACCCCATGCGATTCAGGGGATCGGGGCCGGATTTGTGCCTGCAGTTCTGGAGCAGAGTCTCCTCGATGAGGTGATAACCATCAGCGATGAACAGGCGCAAAGCAGCTGTGTGGCTCTCAACCGCGCCGGGATCAGCGCCGGGATTTCTGCCGGTGCCAATGTGGCGGCCGCTCAACAGGTTGCCGCAGGCCTTGGCACAGAAGCTAATGTGGTGACGACCATTTGTGACGGGGTGGAGCGCTATCTGTCTACCAATCTGTTTGCCTGAATCCGGGTAGGTACATGCAGCTTCATACATCCAACATCGTCGCTTTGTTCCGTGCCGCCCTGATGGTGATTCTTCTCGGGAGTATGTTCGGTACAAGCGCATACGCGCGCGATCTGCATGGTCGGGTGAGCTGGATCTATGACGGCGACAGCATTAAAGTGGAGGGGTTGGGTGATGTACGCCTGGTGGGAATAGATACACCGGAAAAGGAGGCAAACCGGCGCGATCGCGATTTCATTCGACTTGGGGCGGACTCAGCCGCGCAGTTGCGCCGCAGCGGGCGCGACACCCTCAGGTATCTTATCCGCACTGTTAAGGGACAGCGGGTAAGGCTGGAACTGGAGAACCCCGCAAGGGATAAATACGGGCGTCTGCTCGCGTACGTATGGCTCGAGGATGGAGGTATGCTCAACCGTCAACTCCTGCGTCAGGGAAGAGCGCGGGTGTATCGCTACTTTGATTTTGCGCGCAAGGAGGAGTTTCTCCGCCTCGAGGGCGAAGCTATTCGCGCAGGACGGGGTCTGTGGGTTTAAAAATTTAACTGTGCATTTGCGCAATCCGGTAACGTTATTTTTCAATCAAACAAATACGCGCATCCCCCTGTTTTCCCTTCAGTGTCTGAGGTATCTTCACAACCATCAGAGAGATCAACAGATGTTGTGGCAGACAGTGATGATTCATCTCTGACCTCCTTTCTTCCTTGGATAACCACAAAAGCCGTTGCGGATGCCTCCCCGCAGCGGCTTTTGTGTGTCTGATCCCCTGAAAATTCATCCATAAGTATTTTTGCCCGAATATTTGCGCTATACTTCCTAGAGTAGAAAGCGACATGTATGGGTGTATATATTCACCTGTACTTTTTGACATAATGTGGGTCGATATTTTGTGAGGAGCAAGGCAAATATGAGTATGTGGAAACAGCGCCTGATATGTATCTGTTTTGCAGTGAGTTTTATGCTTCCAGCTCTAGCATGGGGGTCTGAGCTCTCAGCACTGGAAGATTGTATGCTGGAGATGATTCGCAGTGGCGAGGCGGAACAGATGGAACTGGGGCAGCTGCGCAGGTATTGCAAAGCCCAGGTGCAGGTTGAGGCTGAAACCTTGGCGCAGACGACAGAACCAAAAGCAGACTCGGAGACTCAAGCAGATGAGGGGTTGCGGGTAAAGCAGCGCCGTCAGAGAGAGGAAGATCTCAGCTGTAACCCATTCAACCTCATCGCGCATCGTGAGAATTACATCCTCCCGGTAAGTTACAACAGTAACCCCAATGGTGACCCGTTCGGGGTTTCCGATTCCAAGGTTGACAGTGCCGAGGTCAAGTTCCAGTTCAGCTTCAAGTTCCCGGTGTGGCGCAATATTGTCGGCGATGTCGATCTGTGGGCAGCGTATACGAATTTGTCTTTCTGGCAGGCATACAACGAGTCCCATTCGAGTCCGTTTCGCGATACGAATCATGAACCGGAACTGTTCCTGAGCAAGGGCAATGATTTGCAGTTATTCGGGTTTACCAATACCGAAAACCGCGTCGGTGCAGTACATCAGTCCAACGGCAAAGGGGTCGATGAATCACGCAGCTGGAATCGCGTCTATCTGCAGATGATTTTTGAACGCGACAACCTTACTCTGGCGTTTAAGCCCTGGTATCGCATCCCCGAGTCTGACAAGGAAGAGCCGGGTGATCCCACCGGAGATGACAACCCCGATATTGATGAGTACCTGGGTTACGGGGAAATCCGCGCTCTGTACAAGTGGGATGAACATACCTTTTCCCTCATGTTCCGCAACAACCTGCGCACGGGAGAGAACCGTGGCGCCGTGGAACTGGGCTGGACCTTCCCCATCACCGATTGCATCAACGGTTATATGCAGTACTTCAACGGCTACGGCGAGAGTCTCATAGACTACAACTCTTCGGTAAACCGCATAGGTCTGGGTTTTACCGTGACGGAGACGCTGTAGGGGAGCATAAATAGATATTGAAGTTTCCCATAAAGGGAGATATTGTTCCCTTTTGGGGAAACAAAAACGGGAGATTCCCTGTTTACTACACGTCAACCCTCTGTTCC
>JAWOFA010000107.1:0-32147 GCA_046482505.1 Desulfuromonadaceae bacterium
GGTTTGCCCCATGGTTCCTCGATCTACACATGTATTGGCACCGATCTCCACATCATCTTCAATGACCACATATCCAATCTGCGGAATCTTATAGTACTCTTCACCGGCCGGAGCAAAACCGAACCCGTCGGAACCGATCACCGCTCCGGGCTGCAGGATAACCCGATCTCCGAGAACCGAATCCTCGCGCACCATCGCACCCGCATGGATAATGCAATCTGAGCCGATCTTCACATCCGGATAGATAACAACGTTCGGGTGGATAATCGTACCAGAACCAATGTGGACCCGTTCTCCAATGACTGCACCAGGTGCAATCGTTACATCTGATCCAATGGCCGTACTCTCAGGCACCACTGCATGCCGAGAAACCCCCTCCGGCTTTGCTTTGGGTGCATGCAGAAAAGTGAGCACCTTGGCAAAGGCGAGATAGGGATTCGGGCTTACCAGATAGGTTATGTCGCTACGCTCTAAGGCACGCTCAGAGATAAGGGCTGCCGCGGAACTATTCTGAACCGCTTTGGCATAGCGCTTATTTGCCAGAAACGAAATTTCGCCCGGCCCCGCTTTATCCAGCGGGGCAAGGGCGTGAATTTCGAGCTCCGGATCTCCTACAATGTCAGCGTCGATGAGCTGTGCTAGCTCTGCTATAGTTGCCATAGGATATCCTGTTAGTGGCTTTCCTTGTATTCCTTGTCATACATCTCAATGAGCTTATCCGTATAGTCAAGAGCAGGGGCAGCGTAAACGAGCTGACTCTTTTCCATCATCATGCTTACCCCCTCTTTTTCACTCAAGGTTACAACCTGCTGACCCAGATCACGCAGAATCTGCTGAGTGTACCGCTCTTCACTAGACTTCATTTCATCCTGCTTGTCTTTTACGTAACGCTGGTAGTCACGTACACGCTGTTCAAATTCAACCTCTTTTTCCTCTTTGGCATCGTCGGAAAGCATTCCCATCTGTTTTTTGAGGGAATCCTGCAACGCCTGCAGATCTGCCTGACGCTGTTTGACCTGGTCTTCAATATCTGCAATCTCCGTTTCCATTTTTTGCTTTGCAGCCTGACCTGCCTGAGAGGCACTAAGGGCTTTTTGCAAATCTACAAAACCCAATTTTACTTCAGCCGCAGAAACTGAAGTTGCAACAAACAGGGCCGTAAGTATCAATGCTAAAAAAGATACACTCAAACGTTTCATTATCTACTCCTTTGGTTGATGAATTTAATCTTCTTATCCCCGTACATCACTATTAAGTACAAGGCACTTATGTTATGGATTTAAAAGAATTTGCCGATTGAAAAATCGAACACCGAATCATCTTCATACTCATACGGATCAAGATTGTAGCCCCACTCGAGGCGCAGCGGCCCCAGCGGACTCTGCCAGCGAATACCCACACCGGCACTGTAACGCATATCGGAGAAATATTCTTCATCTTCATCCCAGGTATTGCCTATATCGAAAAAAACCAAGCCCTTAAGTTGAGCTTCTTTTAACAACGGAAAGATCAATTCAAGGTTAGCATACGCCACCTTTTCCCCACCGATAAAGTCATAGTCGTTCTCTGCTGGCACAAAAATTGGTTCACCGTCATCATCGTTCCCGACATATTGGCGCCGCAATTGCTTGGGCCCAACCTCACGAGTTTCAAATCCGCGAATGGTGTTAATCCCCCCGAGAAAAAAGCGCTCATCCAGCGGGACATCCTCATCACCGTAGCCGGTGACATAGCCAATCTGGGCATGGGGTGAGAATACGATCCCCCACTTGATGGGGAAAAAGTGGCGGTGATCCAAAATGGTTTTAACGTATTTTTCCGTGCCGCCGATGCCGGCAAATTCCACGGAAAACTCCGACATATATCCGCGACTCGGGTCGGGGCGGAAGTCCGTGGTATTTTTGGAAATAGAAGCGTACAGAGAAGATATAGTGGACTCCCCCTCCTGTTCACGAATTGTCCAAGAAGAGAAAGGGCTGACATCGTAGATATCCTGCTGCTCCAGCTTATACACAAAGGACAGACGGGTTTCATATGACAGTGGTAGACCAAGCTTCAGGTTACCTCCGGTAGACTCCACCGAATATTCATCCCATTCACGATCAGTTCGATACGCATCGAAGCCTAATGCCAGGTTTTTGTCCATAAAATATGGGTTGAGCAAACCGATACGGTAGTTGGTGTAATCGCCACCAAATGAACCAGCCAGATTAAGCTGCAGTGCCTTGCCAAGAAAATTATCCTGGCTCACAGATCCCTGCCCGATAAAGCCATCTGTTGAGGAATAGCCAAAACCGACACTAAAGTTACCGGTGGGCTGCTCCTTAACATCGACATCCACATCCATGATAGATTCATCCTCTTCGCGGGGGATGGAGTCTACGTTGACCTCGCTGAAAAAGCCAAGGTTGTTGACACGCTTTTTACTACTCTCCAGGCGCCCGGAACTGAACAGGTCACCTTCCACGAGTGTCATTTCGCGCCGGACAACCTTGTCCCGGGTTTTGGTGTTTCCGCTGATGTTGATTCGTCCGATCTCGACCTGTATCCCCTGTTCGACTTTAAAAATCAGGTTTACCTCTTTCGTTTCATCATCAATAAGGGTCTGGGGAACAACATTTACATAGGCGTAGCCGCGGTTGGCATACAGGCTGTCAAGCCTGTCCATGTTTTCACGCATCTTCTCACGGCTGAATACCTCACCGGGGGTGAAATCAAGCTGATCGAGCATCTCCTCTTTTTCCAGGAGCAGATCCCCTTTTATATCCACGGAGCCCACGCTGTACTGGGAACCTTCATCTATTTCGATGAAAATATCCATTTCAGTCCGATCGTCGGAGAGGACAATATGGGGTTGCTTGACATCTACCCTGACATGACCAACGTTAAAGTATTGATCCTTGATGATCATCAGATCATTCTGCAACATCCCCTCGTTGTATTTACCCCCACTGGTAATCCAGGAAAAGATCCACCACTCTTTGGTCTGGATAAAACTGCGTAACTTGCGATCGGAAAAAACCGTGTTGCCCTCAAATTCAATGTCATCGATGGTGACTTTCTTGCCTTCGGTGATATCGAAGTATACTGTCGCCTCATTACTACGACTTACCTCAACCCGGCTTGAAACTTCTACTGCATAAAAGCCCTCTTCCTTGTACATGGCGCGGATGGCATTCTCGCTTTCTTTCAGATCACGCGCACGCAGAATCCCTGGGATACGCAAGGAAAGTACCCCACGTATTTTGGAACTTTTGAGCTCCTCGTTGCCAACTGTGCGAATCTTACGCACCAGAGGGCGCTCATCGACTTCATACACCAAAGTGTTCAGATCACCATCGCGCTCTATGCGCGCTTCAATATCTCTGAAATACCCCAGAGAGTAAATGGAGCGTATATCGGAATCTATAGCTGCCCTGCTTACCGGAGTACCGGATGTCACCCTCACAGCCTCTTCAACCACAGCCTCGTCGATACGTTTCACCCCGTCAATACGCACGCTATCAAAGGTAAGGGTTTCGGCGCCAAGATTAACGGCTGTAAGAAATAATAAGACAAATAAAACTAAAATGCGTCGTTGCATCAAATAACTTCTCCTGAATACACGTACTATAAACCTACGCGGGAACATGCATAATGCTTACGCAGTGCGATTACTTATATCCCGGCGCTTTACAGCGCTCTGTTGATTTCCATCCGGACAAAACCCGGGCATTGTAGAAAAAGCCCCGGGATACGTAAACACCAAATATCCATGGGGCGGAGTTTATTTATCGATCGGCATTTATCCCGTATGAGGCCCGACCCTCTCATACCGGCTCCAAAACACCGTCCTTCAGCTGCAGGATTCGATCCATTTGCGCAGCCAGTTCCATATTATGCGTGACCACCAACATGGTCAGATTGTATTCGGCATGCAGATCGTTGAGGAGAGCGTAGATCCCTGCCGATGTAACAGAATCCAGATTACCTGTAGGTTCATCCGCAATCAAAAGCTGCGGGCGCAGCACCAAAGCACGTGCTATAGCCACACGCTGCTGTTCCCCTCCGGAGAGTTGTCCCGGTTTATGTGTCGCCCGCTGTGCAAGACCTACCTGCTCAAGCAATATCTGCGCCTGTCCTTCTGCTACAGCTCTTTTAGATCCGCTGATCAAGGCAGGCATCATCACATTTTCCAGTGCATTAAACTCCCCGAGGAGTTGATGGAACTGGAACACAAAACCCATGTACTGGTTGCGAAACGCATCCAGAGCTGCGGCTTTGTAGGCAAAGAGATCCTCCCCGTTGAAGAGACATTTGCCCGCACTCGGGCGATCGAGGGTTCCCAGAATATGCATGAGGGTGGTTTTGCCTGAGCCTGACTCCCCCACGACCGCAACACGTTCGCCCCGCAGCACAGAAAAATTGAGGCCGCGCAAGACATGCACATCTTTACCGCTCGCACTGAAATGTTTTTCAAGCCCGTTAACTTCAAGTAAAGTATGTAACTGCGTCATATCCCCATTCCTCTATTCATAACGCAGTGATTCAGCCGGATCGCTACGCGCGGCGCGGCGCGCCGGATAGATGGTTGCAAGTAAACAGATAACAAACGCCGTGATCACCACGGTAATTACATCGGAGGTTACCACCTGAGAGGGAAAGTGATCCATACCGTACACTGCTGTATCAAATATGGTTATATTGAGCTTATGTTCAATCCAGGTAATAATTGCATCAATGTTCAACGCCAGGGTCAACCCCAAGGCACTGCCCACTGCTGTTCCAGATATCCCGATCATCAATCCCTGGATCATAAATATATGCATAATACTTGATGCTGTTGCCCCCATGGAACGTAGAATGGCGATATCCTTATGCTTATCCATCACTACCATTATCAGGGTGGTGCCGATATTAAACGCTGCAACCACCACGATAATGCCGAGGATAATGAACAATCCCAGTTTTTCCAACTTCAACGCTGCCAGAAAGGAACCGAACATATCCTGCCATGATCTGACGGAATATGAATATTCGAAATCCTGGCGCAGGGTTTGAGCAATACCGGCAGCCTGGTCAAAATGTTCCAGCTCAACTTCAATGCCACTCACCTTGCCCGGCTCTCCGACAAAGTTCTGCGCCTGTTCCAGGGTTATGTACGCATAATATGCATCAAGAAAGCCCCCCTTGTTGCGCGCAATGGCGACAACCTCAAAAGGACGAATTTTGGGGATAATGCCATAGGGAGTCAGAGAAAAATCCGGCGGTATGACTTGAACCTGATCTCCGACCCCGACACGTAAAGTTGCTGCCGTATCTGCCGCAATGACTATGCCGGGTTTCGCTCTGGAAAGATCGAAAAGAGCGCTTTCAACCCCGATGGGCTGTGGTAAAGCACCGGTATCGTATTCTAACTGCAAAATGCGGTTACTCTTGCGCACCCCCTTAATGTTGGCCGCGGCAACATTGTCATCCGCAAGGAGCATAACCTCTTTGCTTACAAAGGGTTCTGCTTCCTTAACTGCCGGTGACACCGACCGAATACGTTCCAGTTTCTGTTCCCAATCAGGGATATCCGCTCCACGGTTCTGCACCAGCACATGGGGGACATTGCCGAGGATCTGCTGACGCACCCCGTCGTGAAAACCGGTCATGATAGCGAGCACCAGAATCAGGGCTGCGACACCCAGAGCAACCCCGGCCACCGAGATAAAGCTGATAACCGAAATAAATGTCTGCTTGCGTTTAGCCTTCAGATAGCGCAGGCCGATCAGCCATTCATATCGCATCTAGTATAGACTTTCGTGAATTTGCTTTTGCCAACAACAGTATTGACCGGAGTCGATTAAAACACCGGCACACTCATATGGGTACCGACTTTGATGAAGTCTCAGCCTAGTGGCTTTCAGGACGCAACTGCGGAAATAAAATTACATCGCGAATAGAGGCGGAATCAGTCAGAAGCATAACCAGACGGTCTATGCCAATCCCTTCACCTGCTGTGGGGGGCAGACCGTATTCGAGGGCACGAACATAATCTTCGTCCATGGCGTGGGCCTCTTCGTCACCGGCTTCTTTCTCTGCCAGTTGGCTTTCAAAGCGCCCTCTCTGATCTTCGGGATCATTGAGCTCGGAAAAGGCATTAGCCAATTCACGCCCGACCACAAAAAGTTCAAAGCGATCAACCACTTCAGGGTTGTCATCATTGCGGCGAGAAAGTGGAGAGACCTCGGTAGGATACTCGGTAATAAAGGTAGGGTTCCAGAGTTCAGGTTCCGCAACCTCGTCAAAAATTTCGGTGAGCAGCTTGCCATGACCGATAGAATCATCAAAATCCAGGCCGAGACTGCGTGCATATGCGAGGGCCCTGGCATGATCTTCAAGATCCTCGGCGCTTATATCTCCGTACTTCAGAATCGCTTCCCGTACGCTCATACGAGTCCATGGCGCCTTGAGGTTAACCTCACGTCCGCCGTAGGTGATGATTTCACTACCACATACCTGGCGCGTGATATGGCAGATCATCTCTTCGGTCATATCCATCAGATCATGGTAGTTGGCGTAGGCCTGGTAGAACTCCATCATGGTAAATTCGGGGTTGTGCTGGATTGATATCCCCTCGTTGCGAAAGTTTCGGTTGATTTCAAATACGCGCTCCAGGCCACCCACTACGAGACGCTTGAGATACAGCTCAGGGGCAATGCGCAAGAACAGATCCATCTTCAATGTGTTGTGGTGGGTTACAAACGGTTTGGCGGTCGCTCCCCCTGCCACAGGCTGCATCATCGGGGTTTCCACCTCCAGATAGTCCCGCTCCTGCATGAAGGTTCGCATCAGACTGATGATCTGGCTGCGCTTGACAAAAACATCTTTTACTTCAGGATTCACGATGAGATCGAGATAACGCTGGCGGTAACGCGTCTCAACATCCTTGAGCCCATGCCATTTCTCCGGCAGCGGTTGAAGAGATTTAGTCAGGACCTGCAGTGTCTTTACCCGCAGAGACAGCTCCTGAGTCTTGGTGAAAAAAGCACTGCCGGTCACCCCGATAATGTCACCAATATCCAGATTATCAAAAGCTTCGAACATCTCCTCGCCCAGCTCTTTTTTGGCCACATAAAGCTGGAGACGTCCGCTTCTGTCCTGTAATTGCACAAAAGCAGCCTTGCCAAAACTGCGGCGCGCCACAATACGCCCGGCTAAGGTGTACAGTTTAACCTCGCCTGGCCCGGCGTCCGGGTCGGGGTTGTCGCGCTGCACATCTGCCGCAACGTGTTCCACACGAAAACTATTGCTATACGGATCAATCCCCTGCTCCCGCAGGGAAACTACCTTGCCTCGACGCTGGGAGACCAGCTCATTTTCTTCTGGATTTTGCATGTCCCTCTGTTTTCCCTTTCTAATATCATCCCGGACTCTGTGTGGTATTCCTACACTTGGAACTATCCACCTGCCTGGTATATCTATGTCAATATCTGAACAATCAGCTACACACTGTTGCAGAATGCCACAATCCACACACTACTGGCCTGATGGTCTGAATAAGCTGGTAACATACACAGTCACGAATGGAGCTGAAAGAGTGAAAACCACAGTTCAGATCAATCCCAAACGGGGTATAAGTGCGCATGCGGCAGTACAATTTTAAGCTCTAATCGGCCATCAGATAGTGTTCGATAAATCCTTCAATATCGCCATCCAGAACGGCATCGGTATTCCCCACCTCGTAGCCGGTACGATGATCCTTTACCATGCGATACGGGTGGAGTACGTAAGAGCGAATCTGGCTCCCCCAGCCGATCTCCTTCTTTTCCCCGGAAATGGCGTTGGCTTCCTCCTGATTCTTCTGCTCCTCCATTTCATACAGGCGCCCCCTGAGCTGGCGCATCGCTTCAGCCTTGTTGTTAAGCTGAGAGCGCTGGTTCTGACATGCAACTACGATTCCAGTAGGGATATGGGTTATACGTATTGCCGAATCGGTCTTGTTGACATGCTGCCCCCCCGCACCACTGGCGCGATATGTATCAATTTTGAGATCGTTTTCGTTAACCTCAATCTCAATACTGTCGTCGAGGTCGGGGAACACAAACACAGAACAAAAGGAGGTATGCCGCTTGGATGCAGCGTCAAACGGCGATATACGTACCAGGCGATGTATCCCCATCTCCGAGCGCAACCAGCCGTAAGCGTAGTCGCCTTCAACAGTAAAGGTCACTCCCTTGATCCCGGCATCATCTCCAGTCTGATAGTCGGTAATTTCGGTCTTGAACCCCTTATTCTCACAGAAGCGAAGATACATACGTAGCAGCATTTCAGCCCAGTCCTGAGCTTCTGTACCCCCCGCCCCTGCATTGATACTAAAGATGGCGTTGTTTTCATCGTGGGAGCCGGAGAGCATACGGGCAAACTCAATCTTCGCTACCTGATCCTGTGATCTGGCAATGAGATTCTGCGCCTCGGAGCGAACACTATCATCCTGCCCCTCTTCACCGAGATCCACGAGAACCTGAGCATCCTCGTAGTTCTGATATGCCTGATCCCAGGAATCAATCACACGCTCGAGCTTATTGCGTTCTTTGAGGCGCTTTTGTGCATGCTCCTGTTGATCCCAGAAATCGGGCTCAGCTATTTCAGCTTCAAGCTCCTGGATCTCTTCACGTTTGCTATCAAGGTCAAAGGTACCTCCTCAGCTCTTCAAGCTTTCCACTGAGCTGATTAAGCTGTTCTTTTTCTTCCCGAAACATCAGACAATTCCTCCTGAAATCAATACTCTAGTGTAATGTTCATACAAGACACCCCTGCAGGTGACAAAGCACAACATAGTGCCACAGCTACCCTGCGCCTGACAGCCTTTTTTTTATGCTCTGCCACATCCATCCCGCCAGGATCGCAAGTGCCATCCAGGCCAGTACATCTCCGTAGCGCGTATAGGGGGTAAGACCCTGGCGAAAAAATATACGTCCGGTAACTACTCCGGCTTCAAATATCTGTGTTGGGCTGTGTATTGTACCGTTCGGATCAATCAATGCGGATACCCCGGTATTGGCACAGCGCGCCAACCAGCGACGATTCTCCATAGCACGGAAGCGTGCCATCTGCAGATGCTGATGCGGAGCAGGGGTCTTCCCAAACCAGGCGTCATTGGTCAGATTGAACAAAAGATCAGCCCCCATAGCTACCTGGGTTCGCGCCAACTGGGGAAATATGACTTCATAGCAGATCAGAACACCGGCCTCATGTCCGGCCATAGGTAATAACTTGAGATCCCCGGGACGGAAATCCCCCACACCAACGGCCATTTTGTCTACAAAACCCAGGACGGAGCTTAATGGAACATACTCCCCGAAAGGGACCAGATGTACCTTATCGGTTCGCCCCGCTGTTTCCCCTTTCGAATCAAGAAGATAGGCGCTGTTAAGGTAGGCATTACCCTGAGGAGTTTGTACTCGCGCCGGGCTGCCAAACAACAGATTCAGTTCCAGGTCATGAGCTACCGCATCAACTGCATCTGCATAGCGTGAACCTTCTGAATAGTAAAAGGGGGTGGCACTCTCTGGCCATACAATCAGATCTACATCTGAATTATTGCGGCTCATCTCGGTGTAAATATTGAGGGTTCGCGAACGATTGCTCCTGAGCCACTTCTGATGCTGATCGATATTGGCCTGAATCAGGGCGACATCCAACGCTTGATGTTTCCCTGTCGTATCTGCATTCCTACTGTTTTCCTGCTGTAGATATTGCTGTTGAGTGTAATACCCATAGCCGGCATTAAGAACGAACACACACACAGCAATTCCAGTTGGTAACCACAGAACCTTGTTAGCATGGGCTATCTTAGCTGCAGGCCTGCGCCATAACCTCTGGAACACTGTGGCAATAGCGCTATTCACCAGGAGAAGCACCAGCATAGGCAACCATATCCCGCCAATATCGACACTCTGCACCATTAGGGGAAGTGCGGCCTGCGAGTACACAAAGCTTCCCCAGGGAAACCCCGTAAGGAGTTTGCTGCGCAAAAACTCAAACGCTATCCATACAAGGGGGAAAACCAGGAATAAAGGCAGGGAGCACCTTTGTTCTATGCGCACAGAACACCAGCAGCTCGCACCCCAGAACATGGCAAGATACACTACCAGAAACAGATACAATCCCAGAGAAATAAGCGGATGGAGTCCACCGTAGTTGACCATTACATGGTTAAGCCAGTACAGAACCGGAGCAAAAAAGCACACCCCGGCAATTAGACCACGGCGCCAGGGTCTGTCGCTACTCGCGAACAGCAACGGTACCAGGCTCACCCATGCAAGTGCAGCCAACCATGTTGAATAGGGCCATACAAAAGGAAGGGCCGAGATGAGACCGGCAAGAGCCGCTACTATATCAAGCTTAGATGTCTTCAGCAGTGGAAGACTCATCATGGGCATTATCTATCCTGGTTACCTTTACGCTGTGAATGGCTCGCTTATCGCTATTCAGCACTTCAAATTCCAACCCGCAGCTGGTTATAGATTCACCAACCTCTGGCAAACGACCCAGTTCGTGGAGCAGCAACCCGCCGACAGAGTCAAACTGAGCGCGAGGAATTTCATCCATATCATAGTGGTCTTCAAGTTCACACAGGTTGAGACGTGCATCCACAATCACGCTTCCATCCTGTTCTTCCACCAGCAGGCTCTCCTCAGCGTCATACTCGTCCTTTATGTCGCCGATAATCTCTTCGATCAGATCTTCGAGGGTTATAAGCCCCGAGGTGCCACCGTACTCATCTATGGCTATAGCCAGATGTACCTGCTTGCTTCTGAACTCATGCAGCAACTCTTCGATGCGTTTTGTTTCGGGCACAAAATAGGGGGTGCGCATCAGATCACGCAAGCTCACGTCATTATCTGACTTGCCCCAGTATTTAAGCAAATCCTTGGCGTAAACCAGCCCCACGATCTGATCCACAGAGTTTTCATACACAGGGATACGTGAATGCCCGTAGCGAATTATCACGTCAATCATCTCGCTCAGAGAGGCATCCACCGAACAACAGTGCATTTCGGTACGCGGGATCATCTCTTCGCGCACAATGGTATCCCCGAATTCCATAATAGAGCTGAACATCTCACCCTCTTCGGCATTAATCAGCCCCTGCCGCTCCGAAAGCTCGATCAGCTCATGCAATTCATCCTCGGCACTTACATTTCGGCGCTTAAAGCCGAAGATGTTGCGCCAGAAAGAGTTACGCCTGTCACCAGATTCATTTTCGTCCATCTAACATACCCCAGTAAAAATATAATGTTGCATTAAGCATCCTGCCTATATCAACCCCTCTGCCTGAAGCAACGCATAGACCTCCTGTTCTTTGGCTTCCATACGTTCGGCATCCGCCTGGGTCCCACGCTCGTGGTCATAGCCCAGCAGATGCAGAATTCCATGCAGGAGCAAAAACACAAGTTCGGAAAACATCTCACTCCCCACCTCCTGTGCATCTCTCATGGCTGTTTCTGCAGAGATAACCACATCACCAAGGAGAGCACCTGAACCCGGCAGATCCGGGGTTTCCCCTTCCTGCTGGGAAAAGGATATTACATTGGTGGGGCAATCGCGCTCAAGATAATCACGATTGACCTTTTGAATAGCAGCATCGTCCACAATAAGGACAGATAACTCAACCGCTTCAGGACATCCCAAGGCGTTTAAGATCTTCAATGCTGTCTGTTGTAACTTCTCCTGGTTGAACGGTCGGTTCTGCTGGTTCTCTATGTAAATCTCCACCGTTTTGTCCTTTTTGATCGCTATGCACGCCCTTTTTTTCTTCTCTGGCGCGCTCTTTATAAGCTGGCTCGGGATACTCGACACGCTGATGGAATATCCCCACCAGTATACGGTTAAAGCTCTTGGCTATCCGGTGTAAATCTTTAAGGGTCAGATCACATTCATTGAGCTGGCCGTCAATAAAAATTTTATTAATGATTTTCTGAACCATACCTTGAATACGCGCCGAAGTTGGATTCGACAGGGTGCGCCCTGCTGCTTCAACTGCATCTGCAAGCATAATCAGGGCCGCTTCGCGACTCTGCGGCTTCGGTCCCGGATAGCGGTAGTCCTGTTCATTGACCGCTTCGCCCTTCGACTGCTGTTGAGCTTTATCGTAGAAAAACTTGATGAGAGAGGTACCGTGGTGCTGGCGAATGATATCGATCAATACATCACCCAATTTGCTTTCCCGCGCCAGTTCCACCCCGTCTTTAACATGCGAGGTAAGGACAAGGGCGCTCATGGAAGGGGCAAGCTTATCGTGCTTATTGCCCTGTTTCTTAAGGTTCTCTGCAAAGTAGAGAGGTTTTTTGATCTTGCCGATATCATGGTAGTACGCTGCCACGCGGGCAAGGAGTGGATTCGCCCCTATTGATTCTGCAGCGTTTTCTACCAGCAGACCCACCATTATCGAATGATGATAAGTTCCAGGTGCCTGAATCATGAGCTCACGCAGGATGGGAGTATTCATGTTGGCTAGTTCCATCAGTTTAAAATCAGTGGTGTACTTAAACACCGACTCCGCTAGCGGGATAGTGCCATTGACCAGGAGTGCGCTGAGAAAGCCGCCGCAAAACGCAAACCCCAAGCGATAGAGAAATTGGGTATCGTAGGGTTGGGATGCCACTGCGTATATTGAAGCTACGGTGGCCATATTAACCACTGACAATATGAGCCCGGCACGAAACAGACTGCTGCGCGACATGCAGTATTTGACACTGTGAGCCGCTACAAGACTCCCGATCAGTACATAGATAGAGATAAAGATATTGTCGCCAAACAACAACCCGATCAGAATCGCAAACAGAATCGAAAACACCATAGCAATTTCGGAATTGAGAACAATTCTGACCAGCATCGCGGCTGCCGCAAAGGGTAGCGCATAGTAGTAACATACCGAATCGATGTACGGAAAAGCACTCTGCATGGCGGTAGAAATAAATATTCCCATCTTGGCGAGTACAAAGGTAGCGACGAATACACTCGCAAGAAAAAGCAGATCTCGGGAATCGGGACGATACTTGCGGATGTTTACGCGCGCAAACTTATGCATGGTGTAAAGGAGCAACAATATAGCGAGCCAAAGACCTGCGGCGGTACGCACGGTCTTCAGCAGATCCGCTGAATCACCCTGGAGAATACGCAATACGCGTGACTGCTCTTCGCTTACCCTCTCCCCCTCGCGTACGATCATCTCCCCTCTCTTAACCTGAGAAAGAACTGGAGAAACTCCGGCAGCACTCTCCTTACGCCTGGTCTCTGTCTCACTCTGGTTGAAGGTAAGATTGGGGCGAAGAAGTTGGTGAATAAGATCGAGCAGCATGTTGAAATCGGACCGGAGTTCTGTTGGAACTTCAAGCTCTGATTTCAGTGCGGCTACAGTTCCGGCCCGACTGCGAATCGACTCAATATCCGTGACCAGTTTCTCCTGCCCGGAGGCTAGATTTTTCAGGGTTATGGCGCCTCGCCAATTGGCAAAGAACAGATCAGTACTTTCCACAATATAGCCGGAAAGAATCGGGGTAGCCGCCGTACGAAACTGATCTACAAAGTCCGAATCTTTACTCAGGCGCATCAATGCCTGATGTTGTTCTTTATTTAACTCGATCCCCAGAAGATCCTGCACCATCTTCTGTTGCTGTCCATGTTTTACAGGAGGCGCGATCTGCGTCCCTGGGTCTGAATCTGGCGCATAGTTCTCCAGTACCCTGCTTATTCCCTGAGCCAAAGCGCGACTAGGGCGTCTGTCGTAGTCATACACGGGAACTACGGCATTCGCAGCCTGTTGGCGCTTTTCTGCAGTGAGTTCCGGCACCGGTACCAGAAAGTCGTGCGGCGCTTTAATATCACGTGTGGCAATATCTCCGGCAGCAAAATAAGCGGGGACAAATCCACCCGTAGGAACTATGATCAGGGTGAGAATCAGAGCGAGGAGAAATAGCATAGCATAGCGCTGGCGGCGCTGAATCTTTTCCCGCTCAATCTTTTTGCTCAGCCCCTTGCTAGTATTCTGCTGAGCACCGTGGTTTTGTGTCGTGTTGTTTTTATTCGACATGGTCTGTTTAATCCAAGGTGGAATACGCCCGCACAATACGTTGCACAATCGGATGGCGTACCACATCAATATCGCCAAAGGTGTTAATTCCCACCCCTTCTATTTCCTGCAGAATTTCCAGTGCCTGCAACAATCCGGAGCGTTTACCTGTAGGCAAATCAATCTGGGTCGTATCTCCGGTTATCACTGCCTTACTTCCAAAACCGATGCGAGTAAGAAACATCTTCATCTGTTCGGTTGTGGTATTCTGGGCTTCATCCAGAATGATAAATGCATCATTGAGGGTGCGGCCGCGCATGAATGCCAGCGGGGCTACTTCTATAAGTCCATCATCTATCAGAGCCTGAGCTTTCTTGACCTCAAGCATATCAAATAAGGCATCATACAGAGGCTGCAGATACGGATTGACCTTTTCCGCAATATCTCCGGGGAGAAAACCGAGCTTTTCTCCAGCTTCTACCGCGGGACGCACCAGCAGAATGCGACGCACCTCTTTTTTCTGCCATGCAGCCACAGCCAGCGCCATGGCCAGATAGGTCTTCCCGGTTCCTGCAGGCCCCACTCCGAACACCACATCCTGGGTGCGGATAGCATCTATGTAATGTTTTTGTGCCAGGGTTTTGGGCGCAATATACTTATTACGTGCTGAAATAAGAATGGTATCGAAAAATATACTGGCCAGATCGGTGGATGAATCGGTGCGCAAGATATTGAGGGCATATTCGATATCCGGAGGATAAAGAGGATAACCTCGCCGCACCAGATTACCCAGCTGCTCCAAAAGTACCTCGGCCAACTCTAATTCATACTGGTCGGATGCGAGGATGGTAACCTCATCCCCGCGGGTTGCCAATTTCACCCCAAGCAAAGTTTCAATCTGTTTCAGATTAGTGTTGTGGGCACCTGCCAGTTGCGTAAAAAGTGCAGGATCATCCAAGGTGCAGGTTGATTTGTGCGTGTTACCCAATTAGTATCCTTTCCAGAGAGGTGAAAACCTCTAAAGCTATTTTAAACAACGAAAAACTACGAAAACCAGGCGCGCCTGTGCTATAAAATACAGCGCGAACTATACTACATATTCACGGGAACAAAAACACGGTTTTCCCTTTCCCTGACATTAACCAGCTCTGCAAGGAGGCAACATGAGTGGTATTTCTGAAATTTACGCACGCGAAATTCTTGATTCACGCGGCAACCCCACAGTAGAAGTCGACGTATACCTCGACAGTGGCGCCATCGGTCGCGCTGCAGTTCCAAGCGGTGCATCCACCGGTGAGCGCGAAGCTCTGGAACTACGCGACGGAGACATGACTCGCTATCTGGGCAAGGGCGTTACCCAGGCAGTGGATAACGTTAACCGCGCCATCGCCGACTCCCTGATCGGGTGGGAGATAACCGACCAGGCCGGGATCGATGCAAAACTTATCGAACTCGACGGCACTGAAACCAAGGCTAATCTCGGTGCCAACGCCATGCTTGGGGTTTCTCTTGCATGTGCTCGTGCAGCTGCAGATGAATCCGGTCTCGCTCTGTTTCAGTATATTGGCGGCCCCAATGCCAAAGAGCTTCCGGTCCCGATGATGAATATTCTTAATGGCGGCGCGCATGCGGACAACAACGTAGATATTCAGGAATTCATGATCATGCCCGTAGGTGCTTCCACCTTCAAACAGGCACTGCAGATGGGTGCGGAAATCTTCCACGCCTTGAAAAAAGTGCTCAAAAACAAGGGCTACAATACTGCGGTTGGGGACGAAGGTGGCTTTGCTCCTGACTTAAAAAGTAACGAGGAAGCGCTCCAGGTAATCATGGAAGCGATTGAAAGCGCCGGTTACAAAGCCGGCGATGAGATCCTCCTCGCCCTTGACGTGGCTGCTTCTGAGATCTACGAAGACGGCACATACAATATGGCTAATGAATCCCAGGCCCAAAAAAGCGCTCAGGACATGGTAGACTTTTACGCAGATCTGGTCACACGCTACCCCATCATCTCTATTGAGGACGGCATGGCGGAAAATGACTGGGACGGCTGGAAGCTCATGACCGAAGCACTTGGAGATAAAATCCAGATTGTGGGTGACGATCTGTTTGTTACCAACACCAAAATCCTGCGTGAAGGTATAGACAGGGAAATTGCTAATTCAATCCTTATAAAGGTCAATCAGATCGGCACGCTCACCGAAACCCTCGAAGCGATTGAAATGGCGAAACGTGCAGGTTATACCGCAGTTATTTCCCACCGTAGCGGAGAGACAGAAGACTCTTCCATTGCGGACCTCGCTGTAGCTACCAATGCCGGACAGATCAAGACCGGTTCGCTGTGTCGTACTGACCGCATATGCAAATACAATCAGCTCCTGCGCATCGAGGATGACCTTGAGAATATCGCACAGTACAATGGACGCAAAGTGTTCTACAATTTGAAGAACTGCTAAAGGATTCCTTGGTTCATCTGCAATAAAACACGTTAAAGGCGTACTCTTTTATTACGAGTGCGCCTTTATTTTTTGAGCAACTTTTACAGAAACTCCTTGCATAAAAAAGCCCGCCGTACGGCGGGCTTTTTTATGCACTTCAACCTGGGCGGTTATCGTACATTCTGCAATTCAGAAAATTACAGTGCGTCGATAATCGCATTCAGGGTTTTACTCGGGCGCATCTGTGCATATGCTTTTTCAACATCAGGCCTGAAGTATCCGCCAACATCAACTGGAGAACCCTGAGCCCCAAGAAGCTCTTCATTGATCTTGTCTTCGTTGTCCTGAAGCTCTTTGGCTACCTTGGTGAACTTCTCCTTCAGCCCGGCATCCTTATCCTGGGATGCAAGAGCCTCTGCCCAGTACATGGCGAGATAGAAGTGGCTGCCCCGGTTGTCAATCTCATTGACTTTACGAGAGGGGTTCTTCTCGTTGTCGAGAAATTTCTCAATCGCCTGATCCAGGGTCTCAGCCAGGAGCCCAGCCTTATCGTTATTGAAGACTTTGGAGAGATGCTCAAGTGAAGGTGCCAAGGCACAGAATTCACCCAGTGAATCCCAACGCAGATGTCCTTCACGCAGAAACTGCTGTACGTGCTTGGGTGCAGAACCGCCCGCTCCAGTTTCAAACAGACCACCACCCTTGATCAGGGGTACGATAGAGAGCATCTTCGCACTGGTGCCAAGCTCCAGAATGGGGAACAAGTCGGTAAGGTAGTCACGCAGTACGTTACCGGTAACTGAGATGGTGTTCTCGCCGCGGCGTACGCGCTCAACAGAGAATTTCATCGCCGCAACCGGATCCAGGATGCGAATATCCAGCCCTGCAGTATCAAACTCAGGCAGGTACTTATTCACCTTTTTGATGATCTCGGCATCATGTGCGCGATTCTCGTCAAGCCAGAACACTGCAGGCTCGCCGGAATCCTTGGCACGATTTACCGCAAGCTTGATCCAGTCCTTGATGGGTATGTCCTTAGTCTGGCATGCGCGGAAGATATCACCCTCGTCAACCTTCTGCTCCATCAGGGTTTCACCGGCAGAATTTACCATGCGGATAGAACCTGATGCCGGAGCAATAAAGGTCTTGTCGTGGGAACCATACTCTTCGGCTTTCTGTGCCATGAGACCGACATTGGCAACACTGCCCATGGTTGCAGGATCAAACTGACCGTTGCGCTTGCAGTCTTCGATAATTTCGCGATACATAGTGGCATAGCTGCGATCCGGTACCATGGCGATACAATCCTGCAGGGAATCGTCGGTGTTCCACATCTTGCCGCCATCTCGAACTACGTTGGGCATGGAAGCGTCAACAATAATGTCGTTAGGAGCATGCAGGTTGGTAATGCCTTGGTTGGAGTCAACCATAGCCAGCGGAGCGTTCTTTTCGTAGCACGCATTGATGTCCGCTTCGATCTGAGCTTTCTTGTCTGCGGGCAGGCGGTCGAGTTTGGAAAGTACATCGCCGAGGCCGTAGTCTAAACTGGCACCGATCTCTTTGAGTTCAGCCTTATACTTGTCGAGGGCATCGGCAAAATATACGGAAACCGCATGCCCGAACATGACAGGGTCAGAAACCTTCATCATGGTTGCTTTAAGGTGCAGAGAAAGGAGAACGCCCTTTTCTTTGGCTTCAGCATTGATCTGCTCGTAGAACTTGCGCAGTTCGGAAACCTTCATAACGGAAGAGTCAAACACCTCCCCTTCCTGCAGTTTCAGCCCCTCTTTAAGAACTTTTGCGTTACCATTGGCGTCTACAAACTCAAACTTGACCGTATCGGCCTTGTCCATGGTTACAGACTGCTCGGTGTCGTAGAAGTCGCCGCCTTCCATGTGGGCAACACGGCACTCAGATTGCTCCGGCCACTGCTTCATCATTTTGTGCGGGTGCTTCTGCGCGTTCTTTTTAACCGCAGCAGCTGCACGGCGATCAGAGTTCCCTTCACGCAGAACAGGATTTACTGCAGAACCCAGGCACTTGGCGTAACGCTCCTGCAGAGCTTTTTCCTCATCGGTCTCTGGCTCTTCGGGATAATTGGGGATATCATAGCCTTTTTCCTGCAGCTCTTTTATACACGCCTGCAGCTGAGGAACAGAAGCACTGATATTCGGGAGCTTGATAATATTGGCCTCAGGACTCTGGGTCCATTCTCCCAGCTCTGCCAGATTATCCGCTACTTTCTGATCTTCAGTCAATTTTTCGGGGAAGTTGGCCAGGACACGACCAGAAAGTGAAATATCACTTGTTACCAGCTCGATGCCGGCATCATTGGTAAATCCTTGTACAATAGGCAACAACGAATAGGTTGCCAACGCAGGTGCTTCATCAATTTCTGACCAGACAATCTTTGACATGTTCTCTCCTTAACTGTTTTAAACCATCATAATCCATGGACTGAATCAGACCGGCCCAGATAAGCACCAGTTATCTTTTTCAGTCCTGCAACAAAACTACCGACATTCCCTCTGCTGAAACTGGTGAAACATCAATAGTGATACATCCTTCTACACTTTCTGGCGAATCAGGGATCGCAATCTCACTAAAGCGGTGTATACAGTATACACTAACCCCCTGAGTGTCAAGGGAAAAGCCGAGGTCTGCAGAGTCGTTTACTCTGAATAAAAAGATGCAAAATCAGGTGTTTTCAAGTTTATCCACTATCATTTCCGCTATCCCCACATAAGTGCTTGGAGTAAGGATTTGCAGATAGTGTTTATCTTCCTGCGGAAGGTCTAGTTTCTCGACAAAATCGCGAATAATCTCTGGGGTGATCTGCTGGCCGCGGGTAAGTTCTTTGAGTTTTTCGTATGGATTTTCGATCCCGGCCTTACGCATCACCGTCTGGATCGGTTCCGCGAGTACTTCCCAGGCACTATTAAGATCACGTTGTAGCACATCTCTATTGAGTTTGAGTTTTCCCAGACCTTTAAGGGTGGAATGGTATGCTATGAGACTGTAACCGAACCCAACCCCCATGTTACGCAGAACGGTCGAATCAGTCAGATCCCGCTGCAGACGCGATACGGGAAGCTTGGCCCCCAGATGTTGAAAAATTGCATTTGCGAGGCCGCAGTTTCCTTCAGAGTTTTCAAAATCAATGGGATTGACTTTGTGGGGCATGGTAGAGGAGCCGATCTCACCTTTTACGGTCTTCTGGCCGAAATATCCCATGGAGATATAGCTCCAGATGTCCCGATTCAGATCAATCAATACGGTATTCCATCTGGAGATGGCATCAAACAACTCCGCCATGTAGTCATGCGGCTCAATCTGAGTGGTAAAGAGGTTCTGCTTCAACCCCAGATCATCTTCGATGAGTTCCCGACTCAGCTCAACCCAGTCCACTTGCGGATACGCTGCGGTGTGGGCATTAAAATTGCCTACGGCTCCATTCAGTTTGCCCAGCAGTTCAACCTCAGATATTTTACGCTGCTGCTGACGCAGGCGTGCCACAAATACCGCCAGTTCCTTTCCCACCGTTGTGGGGGATGCTGTCTGCCCATGGGTGCGGGCAAGCATGGACGCATCCTTGAACTCCTGCGCCTGCCGCGTGAGCTGCGCAATAATTTCCTGTTGTTTCTCCGCAATTACCGCCAACCCGTCCTTGAGCATCAGCGCATGGGAGAGATTATTGATATCTTCAGAGGTGCATGCAAAATGGATAAACTCCGCAACATCAACAACAGAGGTCTCCCTGATCTGTTCTTTTATATAGTACTCCACCGCTTTAACATCGTGATTGGTAACAGCCTCGATATCCTTAATACGCTGCGCTTCATCCGAAGTAAAGTTTTCCACAATAGCATGCAGATTCTTTTCTTCTGCCGCACCCAGCGGGCGACATTCGGGGATATCCGCTGCAGCGCTTATTCTGAGGAGCCACGCTATCTCCACCTTGACCCGATTGCGCATGAGCGCATATTCGGAAAAACAACTCTGCAGTTGCGTAACTTTGTTTGAATAGCGCCCATCTATGGGGCTGATTGCAGTTATCATGTACAAAATCTCCTTATCTACCCTGTGGCTTGGTGCCTACGCACATACCCGCAGGTCTGATGCAGGCAAAATATCCATTTTTAAAGTTTGCCGCGCGAATATACCCCATCCGGACCGGCAAAAGCAATAACCCGGCGCCTCTGCTCAGCAGCGCTTTTAACTTGCATATAAACATTCCAACGTTATGCTTGAGAGAGATTATTAGCTATATGTTAAACTCCATGCGATAACGCGTATGCCTGAGTTGGAGTTATGTCTATACTTCCGGCACAAAAGCTTGCAATGATATGATTTCAGTGTCACCATTTTTTTAAAGCGCATGCTAAGGCTCAGGCAATAAGCACACATAATCAAACAGTTCTTCAATCTTTCTCTTAAGGGAGGCACCAATGAAGTTCATCCTAAAAGCCGTTATTACCCTGTTAGTACTTATTGTAATCGCATTTGGCGTGGGCCTGTACTATATCGACTCTATTGCTAAAAAAGGGATAGAGTACGGTGGCACCGAAGCATTAGGTGTCACCACATCTCTGGAGAGTATTAATATCGCCCTTCTGGATGGGCGTACTTCCATGCAAAATCTGGGCATAGCCAATCCGCAGGGGTTTGAAGCAGAGCACCTTATGCAACTGGGCAAAGGGGCCCTGGCGATCAATCTAAGATCGCTGACACAGGATACCATCGTGATTCCAGAGATCACTTTCTCCGATCTGACATTAAACATTGAGCAGAAAGACCGCTCTTCCAATGTTAAAAAGCTTATGGACAACATGGCCGCCGAAGCCCCTGCAGATACTGCGGGAGAGCAGGCTCCTCAGGATGATGGGAGTGCGAAAGCAGCCAAACAGTTCATTATTGAGCGGGTAAGTCTGAAAAACATCAAGGTAAATGCCAAAATCAGTGCAATGAATAACGTCCTGACCAATACCAGCGTTACCATCCCTTCCATACAGCTTGAAGATATCGGCAAGTCTGCTAATGGTCTACCTCTGGAAGCGATAATCAGAGAGTTGGTAAATGCTATTTTGAATTCATCAATCAACAATTCCGGCACCCTGTCTTCTTCCCTCTCAGGTCTGCTGGAAGGTAAAGCTATCAATATAGACAATTTGAAGCAGAACCTCTCTGAGCAGGCGCAGCAAAAGGCGGGCGCTGAAATTGATAAGGCAAAGCAGAAACTGCTCCAGGACAAAAACCTGCCAGAGGGTAGCGACAAACTTCTCAATCAACAGACTGATGAAGCGGTAAACAAGCTTAAAGGTATGTTCAACAAGGAGTAAACACTTAATGACTGCTGAACAACGCGGCTTCAGCCTCGATCCGAGGCTGGCCGCTGACTGCACCATACTGGGGAGTACGGGGGAGTGTGAACTGCTTCTCCTGAACAACCGCATCTTCAGACCCTGGTTCATCCTGGTTCCGTACACCCGGGAGGAGGAACTGATAGATCTGGAACCGGAAATGCTGCACCGGGTTATGCAACATATGGCGGAGCTCAGCAGGTTTGTGCGTCGCGAGTTCCACCCGGATAAAATCAACACCGCCACCATCGGCAATGTGGTAAGTCAACTGCATATCCACATTATCGCGCGTTACCACAACGATCCATGCTGGCCAGCTCCGGTATGGGGTTATACAGACGACAGGGAAGCGTATCCTGCACAAGAAGTTAACGATATAGTATCCAGGTTAAAAAAGAACACTGCTCTACTTGTCGATTGATTTTATACATCGTACCCTGTAAGCACAAAAAAGCTGTCCCGTGGTAGACTGGTGACAGCTTTTTTGTGCTTATCTTTTATTGGGGCTGCAAACCTACTTGACCCACACGGTCTGAATATTTACAAACTCCTTAATCCCATAGTGGGACAACTCACGTCCAAAGCCGGATATTCCTACACCGCCGAAGGGTAGACGCGGGTCACTCTTAACCATACCGTTGACAAAAACCGCCCCTGCACGGATTTGCGCCGCAAAGGCCTCACCCCGGGCGGAATCGGCTGTCCACACGCAGCCCCCGAGGCCGAAGGGGGTGTCATTGGCCACTTTCAGGGCCTCGGCTTCATCCTTGACGCGGATAAAGATCGCTACCGGGCCAAAAAATTCTTCCTCATAGGCCGGCATCCCTTTTTCCACCCCGGCTAGAATAGTGGGAGGATAAAACGCTCCCTTACCGCAGGGTTCACCGCCGAGTTCGATTCTCGCTCCACGCTTCACACTTGCCTGCACCTGTTCATGCAGTTCCAACATCAAATCTTCACGCGCCTGAGGGCCTATCTGGGTCTGGGCTTCTGAGGGATCCCCCACTTTCAGTTCGTTCATGCCGGACTTGAATTTTTCCAGAAACACATCATACACCTCATCCACCACAATAAAGCGCTTTGCGGCAATACAGCTCTGCCCGGAGTTGATACAGCGTGCTTTTACACCGATGGTTGAGGCCTCCTCGATATCCGCATCTTCAAGCACCACAAAGGGGTCACTTCCACCCAACTCCATCACGGACTTTTTCAGCATCTCGCCCGATTTCTGCGCTACCTTACTCCCCGCGATCTCACTTCCGGTAAGGGTTGTTGCAACCACCAGGGGATTTTCAATGACCTTATCCACTTTGGATGAGCCAATGACAAGGGTACGGAATAGATTCTCCGGGAAGCCAGCCTCGGTAAACACTTCTTCAATGGCAAGGGCACACGCGGGGACGTTGGATGCGTGTTTGAGAACTCCGGCATTGCCGGCCATAAGTGCTGGTGCAGCAAAACGGAACACCTGCCAGAAGGGGAAGTTCCACGGCATAACCGCGAGCACAATCCCCTGCGGACGAAAGGCAACATACGACTTACCTGCATCGCTCTCCAGGGGTTCGTCCGCAAGCATCTCTTCCGCATTCTCGGCGTAGTATTCACACACAAGGGCACATTTTTCGATCTCCCCTGCCCCTTCGGTAACAGGTTTACCCATTTCCCGTGCCATCATCAGGGCCAACTCATCCTTGCGCTTGCGCAACACCTTCGCGGCTTTCAGCATCAGCTCCTTGCGCTGGGCAAAGGTGGTGATGCTCCAGTCGAGATAGGTCTGGTGTACCGCCTCAATAGTCTGTGACACTTCATCGTCAGACCATTCAGTATAAGACTTGATCAGTTCTCCGGTTGCAGGATTTAACGATTCAATAGCCATATTCACTACCCTCCTCACAATAAATAAAATTTTACAGGATATTCTTTTTTATCCGTTACGTGCCGATCTAATTCTGCATCATACCTCGGTTCATATCAAGCTCAACGCGGATAAATTGTCCAACTTATACACCTCTCGGAGTTTATTTGGTCCATATCACCCTTGCCCCCGCCGGCCTTTTCTGTAATAGTTCCTATTCTTTGTAGATCAGACACTGAAATGACCAATAACCCAGGAGCATAGAGTTTGGACTGGAAAAAATTTTTTGATTCAATAGGCATGAACGGCACCAAGTGGCAGTGGCGTATAATTCGCATGCAGCACCGCGCCGGGCAGGTCCGCAAGGGGAATAATCCCTTTGACATTTCGGCAAGCAAGATACTGTTGTTCGTAAACCTGCTGCTGTTCACAGTGCTGGTTCTACGTGGTGCCATGGGTGGAGGCGGGATGAACAGCATCCTGAATCCGGACAGTAGAACCCTGGTGGAGCTCGGAGCTCAGTGGTGGCCCCTGGTTATCGACCACGGCCAGTGGTGGCGCTGTGTTACGTATGCCTTTACTCACGGCGGTCTTATCCATCTTGCTTTCAATATGATGGTACTCTACCAGGTTGGCCCACAACTGGAGCAGGAAATCGGTATCGCCGGTTTTACCTTTCTCTATCTATTTACCGCGCTCGCAGCCACGGTACTTGGTTTATTCTGGCATCCGGGAATCATTGTTGTCGGGGCATCCGGGGCTTTGTTCGGTCTAATCGGATTTTCCGTAACCTACTTCCACCGCATCGGGGGACGATTTGCCCACGCCCAGCGTGATTTTATGTTAAAATGGGCACTATTTGCATTCATCTTTGGACTTCTGGTGGGCGCGGACAATGCAGCCCACCTTGGTGGTGCTCTGAGTGGCGCGGCTTTAGGAGCTATATTTCCTATTTCCATCAAGGCCCGCCGCTCTCTGGCCCCGCTTATAAACGTGCTTTTTATCGCAAGTGTAGTGATTATGGCGCTCAGCCTGGGGCTGCTGGTAGCTTCCTGGTTTTAACCTCAACATATTCCGCGCAATTAATTATGATGGCGTCGCAAAAACTCACCAACTGCTGCGTTATTGCGATTATCTCGCCGCTTCGACGTACGTATTAGACGTTGCATGCAACGTCTCTACAGAGATTATCGCGCGCCTTGCATTTGGCGCTTTTTGCTTAGCCATCCAAATCAATACTTTCTGCGAAAGCATCAATTATGGCGAAGAAGAAAACATCATCCCCGGTAACACGCCTGCTTGAGCAATATGGAGTATCCTTCAGTGTCCATGAGTATAAATATACGCCTCAAGGGGGTACCGCATGCTCCTCCGGAGAACTAGGGGTTGATGAACACCAGGTGATCAAAACCCTGGTAATGGAGGATGAGAGTGGTTCTCCGTGTATTATACTAATGCATGGCGATTGCAGTGTATCCACCAAGGAACTAGCGCGCAACATCGGGTGTAAAACCATTTCCCCCTGCAAGCCCGAAGTAGCACAGCGTCACACCGGCTACATGGTAGGGGGGACATCACCTTTTGCTACACGCAAAGCGCTGCCCATCTATGCCGAAGAAAGTATTCTGGAATTGCAGCAGATATACATCAACGGGGGCAGGCGGGGTTTGCTCGTGAGCATTGCACCATGCACACTGAAATCTGTCCTGAATCCTGTTTTGGTACAGATAGCGGTATAAAAGATACTGGTAACACGTGGACTGAATACAAGCGTAGATTTAGATCGCTATGCGGCGTTTGAATCTGAGCATTCAGTCAACCTTAATTATTTTACGATAATTCATTGAAGGGAGGCCGGATCTGATGGCGACACACACAACAGAGGAAGACATAGAGCGCTGCGCCATTATTATGATGACGCGTTACCCGGAAACCGGAAAGGTGAAAACCCGCCTGATAGATCACTTAGGCGAGGAGGGTGCCAAACGACTGCATCAGAAAATGGCGGAGCACACCATATCCACCCTGGAGCCCCTTTGCGATATACAAACCGCTGATCTTTGGATATTTTTCAGCGGCGGTAGTGCCGAAAAGATGCAAGACTGGCTCGGCGATGGGCTTGAATATCGTGCCCAGCAGGGAGAAAACTTGGGGAGCAGAATGAATCATGCTTTCGAACACGTCTTTACCGCAGGCTACAACCGCGCGGTAATGCTGGGTACCGACTGCCCCGATATTGAAGGCGCTACTGTTGTGAAAGCACTAAGGTATCTGCGCAGTGTGGATGTCGTTCTGGGGCCAGCCGAGGATGGTGGATATTACCTGATAGGTCTCAACGAACCTCATCCCGAACTGTTCCGCAACATCGACTGGGGCAGTGCTAAGGTGCTCAACCAGACTGCCAGTATCGCAAAGAAGTTGGATCTCTCCCCCGCTTACCTGCAGCCTCTGCGCGACATTGACACCCCTGAAGACCTGGAAAGTATCCGCGGGACTTTTCTGCACCCTTAAATATGGCCATGAACCCTGTTGCCTCCTCACATAGCACGCCGGCTTGCACTGCAGAAGCGCTTATCTCTGTGGTTATCCCGACCCTGAATGAAGCATCCAACATTGCCACGACGCTGAAAAACGTTGCGCAGAGATGTTCAGAACCACAGCGATGTGAAATTATCCTCGCCGATGGCTATAGCACGGACAAGACCCTGAATGTAGCGCATAAATGCAAGCCAGAGTTAGAAGAACGCGGTCTTGATATTTGCCTGGTCCAGAGTGAACGCGGGCGCGCCCGCCAGATGAACCTCGGCGCAGAACGCGCCCACGGAGAAATACTTTTGTTTCTCCACGCCGACACCCACTTGCCACCAAACTTCGACACCAACATCCGCACAGCTCTGGCAGAGTATCCAAAAAGCCTAGGTGGATTCAGCCTGACCACCGAAAGACAGAATCTCCCCCTGCGCTGCATCTGCAAGGGTGCCAATCTGCGTGCCCGCCTCCTGCACCTTCCCTATGGAGATCAGGCTCTTTTTATACGGCGTGATTATTTTATGCATATGCAGATGTTCCCGTCCCTTGAAATCATGGAAGACTTTGCCATGGCACGTCAGGTAAAGCGCAGCGGAGGGTCAATCCAGATCCTACCCGACACGGTATCAACCTCAGCCCGTCGCTGGCGTAAACGTGGGTATCTTTTCACCACTCTATGCAATCAGATCATAATATTAGGTTACTATCTGCGTATTCCCACAAGAATCCTGTCACGCTGGTATCGGCGATAAATATCATCCTTTTGAAAAATTGATTAACCGCTTAAATTTGTTACCATTGAGCTTCATTCAAAACCGTTTTGAACAATCAACATACATAGATCCAGCTCCTCTCGGGGGCAACGTATTCGATTTTATGGTTTTTCAAAAAACACATCCTGTATAGCATGGCTAAGATATGATGCTTTAGCGCAAGCCCCAACTAGTCAAAAAATCAAAGTTCAACAGAACTCTTGAGCTGATTGATTAGCAGGTTTCTTTAACCCTGTTTGCACATTTTTAAAATTCCCTAAATATCTACAAAGAGATGGTTTAGTATATGGTTTTCCCACCCAAAAGCGGCTGTTTACTGCTTGCTATGATGTTATGGAGCTTATCGATAGGAGCGAGCCATGCTGAAGAACATTCTGACCCTATCTCCACAACTTCGAGTTATGCATTAGACCGCGACACCTTTAAAGTGGCGACACTAAACAATTTTCCCCCGTTTTCCTTTACCATTAAAGGGCAACTCATGGGCTTTACTGTAGACTATCTGCAGTTATTGGAAGAGAAAACAGATCTGAATTTTGAATTGGTACCTGGTTCCTGGGAGGAAAATCTACAGCGGTTCCGCAATGGAGAAGTGGATTTGATCACAGCTATCTCATATACCCAGGAACGTACCGCCTTTACCCGTTATACCGAACCCTATTATATAATCCCGACAGTGGTTTACATGCGGGAGGACAGTTTCGATTATCAGGGGGTGGACAGCCTGCAAGACAGAACTGTAGGCATAGAAAGTGAGGTGTTTTACCGCCAGTACTTGAGTCAATACCCGCGGATTGATCTCAAAGAAATAGAACAAACGGACGAGTTGCTGCGCCAGCTTTCCTTTGGCGATATTGATGCTGTCGTTACTAATATAAATATCGGCAACTACATGGTAAAAAAATATGTGCTGGAAAATGTCCAGCTGGCCGGCAGAATTGATATCCCCGAAATAAAAGATGAAGATTTACGTCTTGGGGTGCGTAAAGATTTAGAAGAACTACACTTTCGCCTGCGGAACGGGATGAGCCAGATTTCCCCCAGAGAGTACAAGACATTGCAGGACCGATGGGTGGGCTTTACCCCGGAGGAAATGCTGCAGAACAACTTGTTGCCGGCTGAATATACTCTCTTAAAAGAGTATAAAAAGCGCCACGGCGGGTTACGTTTAGGTTCGCATGGAAGTTGGTATCCCGTGGACTTCTCCTCTGAGAAAGGGGGGCATCAGGGTATTAGTGCGGATATATTCTCACAGCTCGAACAAAAACAGGAAATCCCATTTACTTTTGTACCCACTGAATCTTTTGAAAAGGCTTTCTCCGCTTTAAAAGATGGTCGTATAGATATACTTCCGGCAGTGGTTCCTTCCAGCCATTTGCGCCAGGAATTGGCTTTCACCAACCCATATTTGTCCCTGCCACTGGTTATCGCTACCCGTAGAAGTGAAATTTTCATACAGAATCTCACAAATTTAAAGCATAAACAGATTGGCTATGTAAAAAGGGGCGCATTGGGATCTTTGCTTAAAAGCAAATATCCCGAACTCACCTTTGTGGAGGTTTCTTCTGTGCCCCAGGGGCTTGAGAGGGTTCGGCAAAAGGATGATTTTGCCTTTGTCGGCAGTGTCCCGGCTATCACTTACGCTATTCAAAAGCTCGATTATTACAACATCAAGGTTTCAGGCTCCCTTGAGGAAAAACTCCCCCTGGCAGCAGCTGTGCTTAAGGAAAATACGCACTTGTTGAATATTGTGCAAAAGAGTCTTAACAGCATGCCGTTATCCCAACGGCAGAAGCTTGTGGACAATTGGGTTTCCATCCGTTTTGACGAAAAAACAGATTACAAGGTGGTCTGGACTACAGTCGGCATTGCGGCACTGGTGGTAGCCCTGAGCATAGCGTGGTCCCGCAAGGTGCAGATGTACAATGCACAAATTTCCAGAGCCAACACACTTTTGGAAGAAAAAAATATTGAGTTACAGCGCCTTTCCGTTACAGACAAACTTACCGGCCTGTTTAATCGCAGTAAGCTGGATCATGAGTTAGCTGCGGAGCAGACACGCTTCGAACGTTCCGGGCAGCCATTCAGTCTTATTCTTCTGGATATTGATTGGTTTAAATCTATCAATGATAACTTTGGCCACCTCACAGGAGACAAAGTACTAAAGAAGATGGCCGACCTGTTAAAGGCTCGTTGTCGGGAAAACG
The DNA here is from genome assembly GCA_046482505.1 of Desulfuromonadaceae bacterium. Taxonomy (GTDB): domain Bacteria; phylum Desulfobacterota; class Desulfuromonadia; order Desulfuromonadales; family Desulfuromonadaceae; genus JAIVHC01. The sequence continues at coordinate 29,204 of JAWOFA010000107.1, forward strand.
ATATTGTTGGGCGCTGGGGTGGAGAGGAATTTCTTATTTTGTGCCCGGATACAGATTTACAGGGTGCTTCAAAATTAGCAGAAGATATCCGCGCTGATGTAGAGAGCTTCACTTTTGCTACCGGACGGGTAACAATCAGTGGTGGAGTAGTGGTTTACGACGAAGCGAAATTGTCCCTCGATGAAGCAGTACGCCGGGCGGATCAAAGACTTTATCTGGCTAAAGAGGAGAAAAACCGCATAATAAGCGCGGATAAAACATGATGCACTCCCCATAGCTCAGAAGATGACTAAGCAGGTTTTCCATTTTACAAGCTTTAATATCTTGGGGATTTTCAGGGGCGAAAATATCCATGAGTTATGTTGTGTTCCTGAAAGAACACTGTAACTTTGTAAGGCTGACTTTATGCGATTTCATCAAACATAGCAGAAAAATTTCCATCAAAAGGAGCATTGCAATGAATGACACTGAGAAAAAGGTTCCGACACTCGAAGAAGCTCTACAGCAACCATGTAAGCATCGGGACAAGTCTCTGGCGCTGCAGCCGATGGACAATTACAGCAAAACTCCGGGAGGTCCAAACGGGCAACCGCTGAGCTTTTGGGCAGCGTGGGATTTAAAGGATCGCCCGCGCAGGATCGCCCTGCTCCTTGATGACTGCCAGGAAGAATACAGGCCGTATGCCGGAGGTATTCTCCCGAACCTGGTTAAATTGGTGGATGTCTTTCGTGGCGCTAAATCAGAGAGTGATGGGGTCTGTATAACATGGAGTTCATGGACCCGCACCTTTGACGATGGCATCTCGAATGCCATGGATCGATGGTATGGCCCCAAAGGGCTGCGCCCGGAGGACCCGCAGAACGCCATCTACGTCTTTACAGGCACTCCCGGAATGGAACCTCTGGCGGAGATAGCTCCAACCGAAGAGGAGGTCTCCGCTGGCTGGTTCTACCATGGAAAGCACCTGGATATGTTCTGGAACTTTGATGAGAACGGCAACTCATATCTGGATGAAAAACTCAAGGCAGCTGGTATTGACACCATTGTTCTCTCTGGTCTGTGGACGGATGAATGTATTCTCAGTACCGCCTACGCAGGTAGTTCACGCGGTTATGACGTCGTAGTGGTGAGTGATGCCGTTGCAACCGCTACCGCCAACCAGAAAACGGCCTTGACTATTGCCGAGAGCACGATGTCAAAAGTGATATCTACTGACGAAGTGATCAGCTATATGCAGAACGATTTTGTCCCCGGGGAACGAGGTGCGGTGAAAGGCACAACCCATCCTGATGGCCGGAAAGAGGATTGAGGGCACCGCATAAAGTCCGCCCGAGGCTGAATCAAAAGGAGTAACGGATATGACCACACCACTTTTCCCTGCCGAAGAAGATATCCCGGAGCAGTACCGCATTAATGCTCCGATTGAGCAGAGGCACTATCTGTGCAACGGTGAAATACTCGAGTGGGCAGGCGAGCAGCAGGAAGTTCTTTCGCCTATACGCATATCATCGGGCTCCGGTATCACACAGAAGATTATCGGGAGCTATCCGTTGCTTACGCACAAACAAGCCATGGAATCCCTCGACGCCGCATGCAGCGCTTATAACCACGGGCGCGGAGCATGGCCTACTATGGCTGTCGGGGAGCGTATCCGGCATGTGGAGGCATTTGCCCGCCGCATGGTTGCGAGGCGCGATGAAGTTGTGCGCCTTATGATGTGGGAGATAGGTAAAACACTGCAGGATGCACAGAAGGAATTTGACCGGACTGTAGAATACATCAGAGAAACCATCGGGGCTCTCAAGGATCTCGATCGCGCGTCGTCGCGTTTCGTCATCGAGCAGGGGGTAATCGCCCAGATAAGGCGGGGCCCACTGGGGACAGTCCTGTGTATGGGTCCATTCAACTACCCCCTCAATGAGACCTTTACCACCCTTATTCCTGCCCTGATCATGGGCAACACGGTTATTTTCAAACCACCCAAATTAGGCGTTCTGCTACATCAGGCCCTCCTTGAGGCGTTCCGGGATTCGTTCCCGAAAGGGGTGGTGAATACCGTGTACGGCGAAGGAGAGGAAGTGATCGCGCCGTTGATTAAATCCGGAGAGATCGACGTTCTGGCCTTTATTGGCAGCAGCCGTGTGGCAGATATTCTGAAGCAGCAACACCCAAAACCGCACCGTCTACGTTGTGTACTGGGGTTGGAGGCGAAGAATGCGGGGATCGTACTGAAGGACGCTGAATTAGAGCATAGCGTTGAAGAATGTGTCCTCGGGACGCTCTCCTACAATGGACAACGATGTACCGCCCTCAAAATACTTTTTGTCCATGAAGATGTGATCTCTGAGTTTCTCGAAAAATTTTCCGGCGCGGTGGATAAACTAAAAGCCGGAATGCCATGGGAAGCAGATATCTCCATCACCCCTCTCCCCGAACCGGACAAGACAGCGTATCTGAAAGACATGATCGATGACGCTTGCGCACAAGGAGCCAGGATCATCAACAGTGGCGGCGGCAGGATAGACCATACTTTCATGTCTCCTGCTGTGGTGTATCCGGTCCAACCCGAAATGAGATTGTATACCGAAGAGCAGTTCGGCCCTGTCGTACCGATTGTGCCGTTCAAAAGCATTGACGAGCCCATGAACTACGTCATTAATTCTGAATACGGACAGCAGGTAAGCCTCTTTGGCAGTGATGCGGCAGTGCTCGCCGAGTTGATTGATCCCCTTGTAAATCAGGTGTGCCGCGTCAACATCAACAGCCAATGCCAGCGCGGGCCCGACACCTTCCCTTTCACCGGCAGAAAAGCATCCGCAGAGGGAACGTTATCTGTGAGTGACGCGTTGAGGGTTTTTTCCATCCGCACCCTGGTGGCGGCGAAGGAAAACGGCATGAACAAGCGAATTATTAACAACATTGTCACCGACAGGCAATCCCGCTT
>JAWOFA010000134.1:0-5804 GCA_046482505.1 Desulfuromonadaceae bacterium
CTGTGTGAGGTGATCGGGGGGACTTCCCGGGTGCGGGTCGAGCGCATCGTGTCGCGCGGACATCGTTCAGAGCCCGACTTCTGGTACGACCAGGATGAGGATGAGTTTGTCCTTCTTCTGGGTGGATTTGCACGCCTGGAACTGCAGAATCCACACGAGGTGGTGGACCTGAATCCCGGGGATTATCTCACCATTGCCGCGCACCGGCCCCATCGGGTCGAATTCACCAATCCCGAAGATGACACCCTGTGGCTGACAGTGTTCTTTGCGCCGGAGCGTGCATCACCGTCCCGAACAGTGTAGCTTCAGGCTTTCTCTTCCCTTTGGAGGATGAAGACCGCTTATTCCCATAGTCAGCATATGAAAAAGGACCATTATATGAATACCAGAACTCTGTTGTGCCTTATTATTTTCACTCTTGCGGGTATAGCTTCCACTGCCAGTGCAATGGATGTAGGCATAATCGCGCCCACAGATAAAAAATCCCGCGCTGAAGTATACTACGAAGCATTTGAACGTGATATTGAGCAGGAATGGGGCTTTGGCGACGGAAGTTATACCGGCCTGCAGGAGGAAAAGCGCGTGGTGGGCCGTTTTACATTTAATCCGCAGCGCTTCTGGGGCCTGAGTCTGGAAATTGCCGGAACTGATTCAGACGGCTCTGAAGATGTGGCTCCCATGTTCGGCGCCGGGGCCCATATCGTGCTGCTGGAGCGCGGTGGCTTTTACACCAGCGCTTTCGGACGTGCCACCTGGATTACCGGAGTGGAATATAAAAATCATTATGAGTACACCAATGGTGATGACTTTGTCAGGGGAACATGGACTCGGGACGAGGCCTATCTGGAATACGGTATGGGCTTACAGCTTGGCTATGAGTGGCAACCCTGTGCCAGCGCACGCGTCACTACTTATGCCGGGGCGATGACGAGCTTTATAGATGACACCGAGTCAGAAGAACGAGAGTCAGGGACATACTTTTATTCCGGTTCGATGACGGGAGCGGAAACATTTTCAATGAAGGATTCCAGTGTGGATATGGAAGAAGCCCATGTGGCACAGATGTTCGCCGGGGTTGAGGTGGCTCTGCTCCCTGTGGATGCAGGCATCCGTGTGGAAGGGCGTTTCTATGATCGTACCAGCCTGAGCGCCTCCGTGTTCTGGAACTTCTGATACCGCCGGAGAATCAGCATGAACCCAGAGGTTAAAAAGCTTGTGCAGCGCTATCAGCTGCAGCCCCATCCTGAAGGTGGCTACTATCGTGAAGTATACTGCTCCAGCCTGCAGGTGGAATCAAACATAGTCGCGGCGCAGCGCCCGGCGATGACGCATATCTATTTTCTCCTGGGACGCGGAGAACACAGTCGCTTTCACCGTGTGGCGCACGATGAACTGTGGCATTTTTACGCCGGAGCGCCGCTCAATCTGTATTTGTTTAACGGTGATGGTGTCGATGTTGTTACCCTGGGAGCGGATACAGAGCCGGTAGCATTGGTGCCGGGCGGGGTGTATCAGGCGGCGGAGAGTACCGGAGAATACACACTGGTAGGGTGCAGCGTAGCACCGGGGTTTGACTTTGCTGATTTCAGCTTTCTGGCGGACCATCAGGAGGATCTGGCTCAGTTGGAGCAGTGTGCTCCAGAATACCTCGATTGGCTGTAGCAGGCTATTGAGGGTGGCACAGGTGTGTCAGTGTTCTATCCCTTAACGTTGGAGACGTTATATGAAAATGAAATTTGTATGGTCATCAGCTCTGATGGCTCTGATGGCCCTGAGTCTTTTTTTCTCGGGGTGCAGTGACAGCTCGGATGGCTCATCACCCTCCATATCGATATCAGCTGTGGAACTCAGCCCCAACTCATTTACGGCAGAGGGGGAGATTGTCGGCATTGATGTGGATATTGCCAGTGCAGCCATGGATAATGCCGGTATCGACTATGTTATCGAAATGGAGGACGACTGGGCAACGGCGTATAACAAGACTCTGGAAGGTCCCAATCACGCTGTGTTGAGCATCGGCTATTCAGCCGAGCGCGAGGATCTCTTTAAGTGGGTACTCCCGACCAGCTCATCCGGTTACTATGTTTTTGCCAAAAAGGAGACTGGACTCGGTTCAACCCTTGGTCTCAATGGCACCAAGGCTGTTGATTCCATAGCTGTTGTTACCGATTGGCTTGAAACAACCTCTCTGGAGGAGCTTGGTTTTGAAAACCTGGTGTATTATTCTTCCTATGATGAAGCGGTGGCAGCGCTGTTGAATGACGAAGTTGCGGCAATGGCCTCCGACGGTAAACAGTTTGCGTATAATCTGCAGGGGCAGTTTTCCTTTACCGACGATTTTGATGTGTGTTTCGCATATAAGTCGGTTTACTATGCGATGGCTCTTTCTAAAGATGTTGATGATGAGGTGGTTGCGGCGATTCAGGCCAGCCTGGATGATCTTGTGCGCCAGAAAGAGACCCTTGCCATTGTCCAAGAGTATTTCCCCAATACCAATGAAACCCTTGTGCCTGATATCCTGCAGTTGTTTACCGAAGTCGCTCCTCCCTTCAATTACTACACCGGCTCAATTATTAATCCCGAGATTCAGGGTTCATCAGTGGACTTTGTCGCGGCGATTCAAGCCCGTAATGACTACGCTTCGAATGTAAAAATCACTGGCTGGCTCGATGCCTATACGACGGTGCAGTATCTGCCCAACAGTGCGCTGTTTACTACTGCCCGGACTCCGGAACGTGAGGAACTATTCCAGTGGGTAGGGCCTATAGCAACATTGAGGGGCAGCTTTTACACCCTAAGTGATTCCGGCATCATTATCCAAAATCTGGATCAAGCCAAGTCACTAAATTCCGTCGCTACCCCCAGCGACTGGTATACTCATGCGTATCTGCTGGATAACGGGTTTGAGAACATTGTCGCTACATCGATGTCACCTGTTGAAGCGTTCAATCAGCTCCTGAATGGAGAAGTCGAGGCCCTGTTCATGTATGATGAGGGGATTGACTGGCTCTGCGATAAGACGTCCACCCCGGAGGAAGATGTCGTCAAGCAGTTTGAGGAAACCTATGATGAAGGCTATATTGCTTTCAGCCTCAATACACCGACAGAGATCGTCGAGCGCTGGCAGCAGAATCTGGACGCAATGAGGGAGGACGGCACCTATCAGACTATTTGGGAGCAGTGGTTTGGGGGTATGGAGATGCCGTAATTGAGTAGATAAACGTCCTGTCTTTTGCGTAAAAGCGGAGGCAGGACGTTGTGGCTGAGTTATGTCAGGAGCAACACACATGGAACGATTTTTTGACCTTGAAGCCCAGGGCACGGATGTCAAAACCGAGGTTCTCGCCGGGATTACCTCGTTTCTTGCGACCCTCTATATTATCGTGGTCAACCCGGCGATTCTCTCCGCTACGGGGATGCCGTTTTCCGCGGTGGTAACCGCAACCATTCTGGTGAGCGCGTTTTCGAGTATCATGATGGGGGTGTATGCGAAAAACCCCATTGTGGTAGCGCCGGGGATGGGGATCAATGCGTTTTTCGCCTATACTGTGGTGCTGGGGATGGGAGTTGAGTGGGAGGTCGCCCTGGGGGCGGTATTCTGGTCCGGGATTGTGTTTCTCCTGCTCTCGATCTTTAATGTGCGCAGCGCCATTGCACGCGCCATCCCAACCCAACTGCGCGCTGCAGTCGCCGCCGGGATCGGGCTCTTCATCACCTTTGTGGGGCTGGAAAATGCGAAATTCGTGGTTGCCGATCCGGTGACCCTGGTTACCTTCGGTGGTTTGAATGCCATTACCACCACCTTTCTGATCGGGCTCCTCATCACCTCGTGGCTGGTACTGCGCAATACCACCGGCGCCCTGATCCTCGGGGTGCTGTTCACCACTCTTGTCGCCCTCCCTATCGGGCGTGTGTGGGGCGATGCCACACAACAGTTCGGTTCTGCCACCATCGTCAACTGGAACGGCTGGATTGCCGCGCCCGACTTCAGCTTGCTGTTCGCCCTCGATCTGGTGAACTCCTTTTCTCTCGCGATGCTGCCGGTAATCTTTGTGATGCTGTTTGCCGATCTGTTCGACAGCCTCTCCACTTTTATCGGGGTTGCGGAAGCGGCGGATCTGAAAGATGAAGCAGGAGAACCGCGCAACATCAACGAATCCCTCCTTACAGATGCAGTGGCTACAACCATCTCCGGGCTGTGTGGCACCAGCGCGGGCTCGAGTTTTATCGAATCCGCCGCCGGGATTAAAGAGGGTGGGCGTACCGGCCTCACTGCGGTGGTGGCGGGGCTGTGTTTTCTCCCGTTCATGTTCTTTTCACCCCTGCTTTCCATGATTCCTCCCATTGCCACAGCTCCGGCGCTGGTGCTGGTGGGGGTCTTTATGATGGCACCCATCTCCCAAATTGAATGGCAGCGTTACGATGAGGCGATACCCGCGTTTCTTGCCGTGGTTCTCATTCCGGTGACCTATTCCATCACCCAGGGGATCGTGTGGGGAATCATCAGCTGGACGGTGCTTAAACTCCTCTCCGGACAGCGTGAGCAGATCAGTCCGGCGCTGGTGGGAGTGAATATTTTTGCTATTCTTATCCTGCTGATCTGAAAAAATAATCAAACACAGGAGATTTCCCATGCCTGAATCACTGCTCGAATTAGCCAGAAAGATGCCCAAGGCGGAGCTGCATCTGCATATCGAGGGGAGCATGGAGCCTGAGATGGTATTTCAGCTTGCCCGGCGCAACGGGATGGAGCTCGACTACCCCGATGTCGAAGCCCTGCGCGCCGCGTATGCTTTCAATAATCTGCAGGAGTTTCTCGACGTGTACTATGCCGGGATGGCGGTGCTGCAGCAGGAGGAGGATTTTTACGCCCTGACCCGTGCATATCTGCACCGCGCTCACGCAGACAATGTGGTGCATGTGGAGATATTTTTCGATCCCCAGGCGCATCTTGAACGCGGCATCCCGCTGGAAGTACAGATGCGCGGTATCCTGCGCGCCCTGGAGGAGGGAGAGCGGGAGCTCGGCATCACCTATCGCCTGATCCTCTCCTTTCTGCGCCATCTCTCTGAGCAGAGCGCATTTGACGTCCTGGAGCTGGCGCGCCCCTTTTACTCGCGCATTGACGGCTTCGGTCTTGATTCCTCCGAAGTGGGGCATCCGCCGCACAAATTCGCGCGTCTGTTTCAGCGCTGCCGCGAGCTGGGTTTTCGTATCACGGTTCATGCCGGAGAGGAGGGGCCACCGGAGTATGTGCATGAGGCGCTGGATCTCATCGGGGTGGATCGCATCGACCACGGCAACCGCGCCCTGGAGGATGACGCCCTGGTTGAACGCCTGGCGCGCGAGGAGATCCCTTTGACTGTGTGCCCGCTTTCTAACCTTAAACTGCGCGTGGTTAAGGATATCGCCAGACATCCAATCCTCACCATGCTGGATAAAGGGCTGCCGGTTTCAGTCAACTCTGATGACCCGGCGTATTTCGGCGGCTATGTTAACGCCAACTTCGCCGCTCTGCTCGAACACCTGCCGGTGACGGCGGAACACCTGTGCCGTCTGTCGTGCAACAGCTTTGCCGGTTCATGGCTGGATGCGGCGGATAAACAGCGGCATATCGAAGCGGTTAAACAGGTGTTTGGCGATTGATTCTTGCGATAGTGAGGTTTTATGTACGAATTGCTTATTAAAAACGCGACTCTGCTCGATGGACGCAGCGGCATGGATGTTGCTGTGAAGGGCGGGTTGATTGAAAGCGTTGCCTCCGATATCAAGGCGGATGCGCACCAGGTGATCGACGCGCGCGG
>JAWOFA010000025.1:0-8713 GCA_046482505.1 Desulfuromonadaceae bacterium
CCATTTTGTTCCGGCAGCTTCCAGCACATCAAGGGTGGAGATATCAAGCTTGCCGAAGATGATGGATAGTTCATTCATCAGGGCGATGTTAAGGTCTCTCTGAGTGTTTTCGATGACTTTTGCCGCTTCGGCGACCTGAATGGTACTTGCTCGATGTACTCCGGCACTGATAACCAGCTCATATACTCCTGCTACGGTCTCGAGGGTATCTTCATCCTGACCGGAAACTACTTTGATAATTTTATCTACGGTATGCACCTTGTCTCCGGGATTTATCCGCTCGGGGGAGTATCCGACGGTAAAGTCTGTACCGCATTGCAGCCCCGAATTCTGTTCCAACAGGGGGATACAGATATCTTCGGTAACTCCGGGATAAACGGTGGATTCATAGACTACAATGGAGCCCGGGCGTAAGAACTTACCCACTGTTTCAGAAGCGGAGCGGACCGGAGTAAGGTCGGGGTTTTTGTTTCTATCGATGGGTGTCGGTACCGTTACTATGATAAATGAGGCGCCTTTTAAAGCTGATGCGTCTGCGGTGTATTCAATTGAAGTGTTGGCTAAATCATCCGATGTCACCTCCCTGGTAGCATCATGACCGTTCTTCAACTGCTCGATTTTATGCTCATCGATATCAAAGCCGATTACATCACAGCATCTGCCGAATGCAACTGCCAGGGGCAGACCTACGTAACCCATACCCACGACCGCCAGCTTACTCTCTTTGGAACTAATTGAATTCAATGTCACCATGGATTTATCCTTTGTCTTAGAGTCCGATAAGTTCAAGTCAAGAAGTACCGTATGGATCAATTATCCGGCCATTAACTTAAGCATATGTTATCTGTTAAAATCCTTTCGAGTTGTTCACAATTGTGCCCGTCACTTCCATAATAGGAATACAGTCCTAATTCTCGCATGGTAATCGCCAATTTTTGCACTTCCTTACCATACAATCCATTAAAACTGCCCATGTCTGCCTGCAAATAACAACCCAGGTCTATCGCCTTGAGTAATGATGAAGGCAAATCCTGCAACGTCCGCCTGGGCTTGCGGAGGCATTGCCACCATATACGAAGACAATCTGCTATACCTCTGTTCAACTGGGAAGAAAAAAACCGTTCAGGATGCGCCATAACTGGAAGCATACCCCTTTTTTTTATTTGCAAAACGGCATCATGCAAAATACTCGCATCTGCGTTTGAAGGAAGTTCAAACAGCAGCAATTTTGAATCCCCAAGGGTCACGGGATTTTCAAGGCGATTAACAAAAAAGTCGTCAAGATAGTATTCCATCCCTGGAATGAGGGTTAAGGGGATATCGTTATCCTCAAGGATTAACTGCAAGCGTTTCACTGAATCCAATAGTTGTTCTGTCGAGATATCGTAAAGACCAGTTATGCAGTGAGGAGTACAGTATATTTGTGCAAATCCTGCTTTACGCAATTGTCTTGCCATACATACCGCTTCTTTGTCACTAGGGCATCCGTCATCAAGCCCTGGAAGAATATGGCAATGATAGTCAATCATAAAAACTGGCCTGAAATTAATATTCCCACCCTTGTTAGTAGCTTATACCAAGCACGAAAATGAGCCGAAAAGTAAGTCTTACCGACAAGAGCTGTCGGAACTCTTAACATTTCATATTACTTCTTCTAGCAGGATTTTTCCGACCAACCAATACCTGCTAAACTCGTCTGTATATTAAAAATTTTCAAGCATCTGTATTTTCAAAGAAAACCACAGTGTAAATTTTATCTAACCACACCATAAGTCAACATTTATGTTTGAATCCACAAAATGGCAAACTATTTACCTGCACTAGGGTATGACCTTTGCAACAGCTTATGGAAATAGTAACTCAATAAAATTTATTTAAAAGAGCTTGTTTTGTTTTTTTGCCCGTATCAGCGGCTGAAATAAATGATTGGCAATTTTTATTGCGCAACGGAGGAAGGTATTATGATGATACGAGTGCAGTATTCGGGTGGTGAGTACGACTATGTAAGTCCGGAAATACTAGATGAAAAACTAACAACCGGCGAAATTAAAAAGTTTTCCCGTTCTACAGGGTGGGCTGTAGTTGGGAAAGACCCGATAAGGGAAACTTCCAGGCACAGAAGGTATTATATTGGCCCAGAACGACGCTACAAAATAAATTAAAAATGGCACTTACTATACGAATGCAGGAACTAAGGGAATTACCAGAAATGCCATTGCCCGGTTTGCAACACATAGACCCCCAAGGCAAAATTAGCCGTAGCATGGCTTACAACGCACTGCATGATGCTGCGTGTGAGGTAGAGAACTATATTGAACAGTGCACCCGCCATCATCCCGGCAAGAAAAAGGTGATGTTCCAAACCAAAGAGAATGGTCACAGCTACAAATGAAAACCATGTGAAGCTACCAATCGCTACCTGAGTAAAATTTGGGTGTATAGCATACCTGATTAAAAAAGAACGCCAAAATATCTCTTCCATAATGGGGACGACCAAGACTGCTCCACCAAATCTGGCAAAGAGCATTATATTCCGAATAAAGCCCTCTTCATATACCCCAGGGTTGAATCCCTGGATCTCGCCGAAGGTGGCAAACCCCCAGTCCATGTGTATCCAGAGATAAAAAATTACAAATCCACTCATAACACTAAGGGCAGTATGGCCCCATTTCAGCAAATCAGTAAGGCGCAATTCACTGTAACACGGCAATAGCAGGAGCAATATAAAAGCAACCACTAACGCCCTTATGGGATATGTGTAAAGAAGCAAATCTTCAGAAAAGGTCAGCCAGCCTGAGTCTAATAACCACCTAAAAGCCCCATCCAGAGCTATAAGAGCCATGAAAAGAGCAAAAGGCAAAATTCGAACCCACGCAGAATTACCCACACCACCTCCAGATTTTGCAATTGTTTTTTTGCTTTTGTAACTAAAAGCGCAACTTTTGCGAAAGCATCATATCTTAGTCAGAAAACTTTTATATACACACAACCTGGTGCACATGCAATATTTCTAACAAAAAACATAAATTGCGCATTTAACACAAAAGCTATGGCTACAAGCGTATCAACAACCCTCCGACATACTGAGGTTTCAGATTGTCCGGCTTGAGGGTGTAGAATTCATGCTTCCATAGATCAAAGCAGAACTCCACAAAGGATCCACTACCTGGGGCGAGGGAGACGAGCCAATCTCTGGTCTGATGGCGCAAAGCGTCAAAGTTGGCTTCGGCGTGGAGCGCCTGGTGCAGGGTTTCCAGTTCGGCGGCAGGTATCGGCTCAGGGGTGGGATCGTGACCGAGTATCTTATTCGCTATGCTGGTTAAAAAAAGCTCCGACAGGGTTACCTCGCTGGCCTGGGGAGGGATGCATCCATCCAGATCCAATTCGTCGGGTGCGGGAATATTGAACAAACCTTCGCTGCCGAAGAGGGGGAGTAAAGCTTCAACCGCATCGAGTTCGGTACTCACCGCCTTTACATCGGAGTAGTTACGAAAGGGGCGCTCATCGGCGCGTGTGGTTGTTTCCACACCGGAGTAAAAACGCGGTTTGGGCTGATTCAGCGCTGCGATGAGTGAAGCATCAGGGCCATCGAGATACGGCCCTGCCGGAGACTTCAGCACCACGCGGGCGCGCCGACTGAGTGCGGTGGTGAGGCTGAAGCCGAGGCGGTAGAGGGCCTGAAGGTACACCTCTTCAAACATCTCGATAGCGCGCCCTACATCAGTGCCGGCGAGGTATCCCAGTGCAATATTGAGGTAGTTGTAGACATCCTCGAGAGACTCCTGTACCTCACTTGCATCCCCTACATCCACCTGATCCGCGCTCATGGCGCGATTGAGTAGATAGGTGAGTTCCTGCCACAGGGCTTCGTTCAAACTGTTGCTCATCACATCTGCGAGTAGATCACGCGGTTGAGCTACGGTCATCACAAAACCGGGCAGTGATAACCCGCTGTATTCCGGAGTAAACACAGACTGATCCTTGAGATAAGTGGCAGGATCAAAATCCTGGGGATCCAGCCACGCCCGGATTTTAAGGGCTTCGTGGGTCTCGATAAAACCGAAATCGGACAGGCGCGCGATACGATCGTGAAACACTTCCTCTTCAAATACGAGATCAGTCTCATGCCGGACCGCTTCCATCAATTGCAGATACACACTCTGGCGTTCGCTGAATAAAAGTTCGAGCAACTTTTCGAGCCATTTGGCCTGTTCGGGGTCGCGGTATTCACATTCGTACAACTGATCCGGGCGCAGACGCGGTTCTTCGAGTTCATCATTGTCGAGGGCTTCGAGACCGCGCACCACTTGCAGCTGCTTTTTAACCAGCAGTACCAGCATGTCGAAATCCAGCTCATCGACGATGCGCAAGGTATCATCCGAATCTATCTGGTGTAATTGCTGGAGCCAGAACTGCGCCCCGTCCGGATCCATGGTGTCGTTTCTCCAGCAATCCATATCAACACACAGGGTAATCTGAACACCGCTGGCCATACTCAAGAGTTCGGGCACGTCTACAGCACCGAGTTCTTTAACCAAAAGGAACAGATCCTGCGCCGGCATCGCCTGCACTAACGCGCGACTATTGCGACTGGAGAGGATCGCCTTGTATTTTGCCTTGCCATTTAAAATGCGCAAAGTATCGAGTTCAGTTTTGAGCGCTACGGCGCGCGCCTCGGATTTGACTAAACGTAGATGTTTTTTTCCTGCTTTATCCTGTTGTGACATATGCTTTTAAGCCCTTCAATTCTTCGATATAGAAGCAGATGCCGGAATGACACCTGCGTGTATGAGTAAACTCGCTTCGATCGGCAAGCGAACAGTGCTTCACTTACAGAGTTTAGATGGAAGTGAACTCTGGTGCAAGGGGTGAGATAGGTGACATGGATTACAACAGAGAGAAGAGTATCAGCGCTGTAGCTTATTTGCAGGAAACACCAGGTGTTCGAGCATCAGACACAGCAGCACTCCCACTACAAAACCATTGCCGAGCATAGGGCGCAGCACCGAGGGAATGGTATTGAGAGCTTCAGGGGGGAGATAGGCAACACTGGTGCCCACCAGGAGGGCAAGCCCGACACTCAGGCCGTGTTCGTAGCGCACTGTAGCGCTCTGCTGATACACCACCAGCAACCCGGTAGCTACCTGCGCACACAGGACGTACAGAAGTACGGTGCCTATAACCACCGAGGGGATAGAGCTGAAAACGGCGGTAAGGCGTGGCGAAAAACCGCACAGAACCATGCCGATTCCCGCCGGCACCAGGGTCCAGCGCGAGGCGCAGCGCGAGGCTGCTATCACTCCCGGACTCATGGAGTAATTAACCGGCCCCAGCACTCCGGCAAGAGCAGACAGCATATTCGCAATGGCGGTGACGCTCAAGCCACGCTGCAGGCGCGCCGGCATGTGTGCGGGTTTGAGCATCTGATCCAGTGCCTGGATGGAACCGATGTCGTTTATCGCGAGCACCATGTAGCACACCAGAAACGCCGCTATCACTCCGGGTTCAAATACAAACTCAAACCCGAGCTGCTGCAGCGGGACAGAGAACAGCGCTGCGTTCTGACTCGACTCCGCCGGGGTGAGGAGCTTCCACACCAGGGTACCACCCAGCATGGCCCAGATAACCAGGGTGCTCTTCCACATACCGCGCAATACAGGCTGTAGGGCAAACAGGATCAGGAGCATCCCCAGGCTGAAGCCGAGACGCAAGGGGATTTCACCTGTGTCAGCAGAGGAGAGGATCAAATCGCGAATGGTAGGGAGCAGGGTAAAAGCAATGAGGAGGAGCACTACCGCCACCACCTGCGGGGTGAAGAGGCGCTGCAGCGGTCCAAACATTCCGGTAACGCTCGCACCGAACATCACCAGAGCACCAATGAGCATCGCGGTGGGAACCGCCCCCGGTGCAGCGGCGGAGCTCGCCAATGTGCCTACGAGCAACACTGCAGCGGGCCCCATAATAAGGGGCAGCTTGTGCCCCCACAGAACCTGCACCAGTTGCGCCGCCCCGGTTATCAGCAGCATCATCTGCAGATAGGTTACACCATCCGCATCCGCTTGCAGGGCGGTCATCACCTGTGCCAGAATCACCAGCGCGGGGACACTGATAGCGAGCCACTGCAGGCCGTAGAGCAGTAGCTTTAACAGCGGGGGGCGTTCGTCGAGATTATAGTGCAGATTCATGCATATACTCAGCGTTGATGGCGTCGCAAAAAGTCCGCCCTACGGCGTTACGGCGTTTTTTCAGGACCTCGACATACCAGATGTATGCCTTCGCCCCTGAAAAACCACCAGGCCTTGTAGGTCGAAATTTTTGCTTAGCCATCTTATGATTTTTTGCGAAAGCATCAGCGTTCATCCGCGTTGAAAATAGAGAAACCACTACGCCTGAGCTGCCAGTTCGTGCAAAGGAGCAATAAGTGCGCCCAGCTGAGCAACATGCTCCTGCTGCTCCTCCAAAACCGCTTCAAGGATATCGTGAGTGGTAAGGGGATTGGCAAGCACCACACGGAATACATTGATCTTCTGCCCTTTGTAACGTGCCGGAGCGAGACTGGTACGTGAGACAAAGGTTTTCCCGGCGGCGCGTTGCGCCTTTTGCACCGCCACCACTATATCATCGAGGCGGTGATTGATCTCCTCCACCATATCCGGACGGGCAGTGGCCATCTTCTGCTGCAACCAGGCGGGGTTGTAGCGGTAGGTGAGTATATTAAGTTCCGGAGCGGTGATGAGTTCAAAATCCGGATGCTCGCTTACCATGTCGGCAAAGTGCTGCGCGCGCTCAATCCCCTGATCGATGAGGAGTTCATAGCCACGGCGTCCGATTATATTGAGACCGGCGTGTACCAGCATCGCCTTCCCCGGACGTGATCCTTCAAGGGTATGGGTGCCGAGATCTTTGGAGCCGGGGCGCAGGATATATGCTGCATGGTGTTCAATGGCAGAGACCGCCTGCGGATCCTTGAACAGCACCATCCCTACCCCCATGGGGACATACAACTGTTTGTGGGCATCTATGGTAACGGAGTCAGCCCGCTCTATGCCACGCATGCGCCAGCGATTGGAATCGGAAAACAGCGTAGGTCCGCCCCAGGCGGCATCCACGTGGAAATGGCATCCGATCTCCTGCGCCAGATCCGCCATCTCTTCAAGGGGATCAATTGTGCCTGTTTCGGTGGTACCCGCAATTCCCACCAGGGCAAGGACACGCTTGTTATCGTTTTCCACCCGTGCACAGGCATTGCGCAAACTGCGCATATCAATGCGGTTATTATCATCAGTATCAACTAGTATCAGGTTGTCGCGCCCTATCCCCAGTACATCTGCACTTTTGGCAAGAGAGTAATGCGCACGCCTGGACACCAGAATTGCAAGCCCTTCGCATTTAAGGTGCTTCAGAGCCTTGAACATCCCCTCGTTGGCAATACCGCCGAATTCACCTTCAGGAGCGCACATCTTGTTGCGTGCGAGCCAAAGCGCGGTAATATTCGCCACAGTACCACCGGAACAGAACACTCCGAGAGCGCTGCGGCTATCGTGGATGAAGCGCGAATAGAATGGATCATCAAAATCGTATGTAAGGCGGTGGAGAATCGCCAGCACCTGACGCTCCAGAGGCGTGAATGCTTTGGAGGTTTCCACTTTGACGGTGTTCTGATTCAGGGCGATCAGGATGCGTGCAAGGGGCAACATAAAATAGGGCATAGCCGAGGTCATATGCCCGATAAAGCCGGGAGAAGCGGTGTGAACCGACTGAGCCACCAGGGTATCCTTCAGAAACGACGCATAGTCGGAAACAAAGGTGGGTTGTTCCGGCACCCGGGAGTCGGAAAAATCCTTTTCTATCTCCTCCAGGGTGGTTCCACTGGCTACTACATGTTTTTGCAGAAAACCGGCTAAATCATGGGTGATATCCTGATCGACTTTGCCCAGGGTGGAGGATGGTGCTTCGGGAACAGTAAATATACGGTAGAGATTCTGTAGATTGGCCTGAGCTTGTTCAGTCATCGCGGTCACCAGATACGCTGCTAACCCGACTTGGGCGCCAGGCAGCATCGGTTTATAGATTCATGTGCATTGCAAAACCATGTTTTCCTGAACACAAAAGAGATATTTTGAACATCCCGTGCGCAATGCATTTGTATACAACTCATGTATTTATGTCAAATTCAAAACAGCTTTTCATCTATTTACAACCAGTGCCACAGCCACATGCACGCCCAATAAGCATAAGCCACATAAGTTTAAACGAATCACACAATCATGAAAAGCAAAACGCTTATTATGAAATCCACCTAAACCTGTTTTTTAATATAATTTTTATTTACAAAAATATTTCTTCAGTGATAGCTTAATTGCATTTTCTAACCCGATTCACAGGAGGTAACAATGTCAGGTAGATTTTCACGTACAATTCTGGTTTTGATTTTTGCAATTGCGCTTTGCACCCCAACAACCCTGCTTGCGGCTCTGAGTGTTAATGTCAACACTGCCGACATGGATCAACTGCAACAGATAAAGGGAGTGGGCCCAAAGACTGCGGAAAAAATCGTGGATTACCGTGACACACACGGGCAATTTTCCAGCGTGGATGAACTGAGCAATATCAAAGGGATTGGGGATAAATCTTTAGAGAAGATGGCAAAACACATTACCGTAGAGTAACGCGGCTCTTCATTGAAGTCAGGGGAGGTAAGAGCCCGCTGCAT